>JAUNSE010000092.1:0-3042 GCA_030539415.1 Desulfovibrionaceae bacterium | reverse complement strand
GTGTGGGCCGTCATCATCATGGGAACAATGATGCTGTTCAACCTGTTCCAGCAGCCGCAGCAGGGGCGACAGTCCATTTCCTACAGTGATCTGCTTGGCCGCATCGAAGGCGGCCAGATATCTTCCGTGACCATTCAGGGCCAGGATCTGACCGCCACCACCTCCGACGGCCAGACGGTCTATTCCTTTGTCCCCAGAGACGACAAGCTGGTTCCGCTTCTTCTTGACAAGAAGGTCGAGGTCAAGGCCGAGCCCATGGAAGGCCAGCCCTGGTATGTCTCGATGCTTGTCTCCCTTGTCCCCATGCTTCTGCTGGTGTTCCTGTGGGTCTACCTGATGCGCCAGATGCAGGGCGGAGGAGGCGGCAAGGCCTTCTCGTTCGGCCATTCCAGAGCCAAGATGCTCAATCAGAACGACAAGAAGCGCGTCACCTTCGCCGATGTGGCGGGTGTTGACGAGGCCAAGGACGAACTGCAGGAAGTGGTGGAGTTCCTCTCCAACCCCAAGAAGTTCACGCGCCTTGGCGGACGCATTCCCAAGGGCTGTCTGCTGGTGGGCCCTCCGGGCACCGGCAAGACCCTGCTGGCCCGCGCCGTGGCCGGCGAGGCCGGCGTCCCCTTCTTCTCCATCTCCGGCTCGGACTTTGTGGAGATGTTCGTGGGTGTCGGCGCCTCGCGCGTGCGCGACCTTTTCGAGCAGGGCAAGAAGAACGCCCCCTGCATCATCTTCATCGATGAAATCGACGCCGTCGGCCGCAAGCGCGGCGCAGGCCTCGGCGGCGGCAACGACGAGCGCGAGCAGACCCTGAACCAGATGCTCGTGGAGATGGACGGCTTCGAATCCAATGAAGGCGTCATTCTCATTGCCGCCACGAACCGCCCCGACGTGCTGGATCCCGCGCTGCTGCGCCCCGGCCGCTTCGACAGGCAGGTGGTGGTCTCCACCCCCGACCGCGTCGGCCGCAAGCAGATTCTGACCATACACAGCAAGAAGACGCCTCTCGCTAGAGACGTCGACCTTGGCGTCATAGCCGCCGGCACGCCGGGCTTCTCCGGCGCCGACCTCGAGAACCTTGTCAACGAGGCCGCGCTGCAGGCCGCAAGGGACAACCGCGATTCCGTCCTGATGCGCGACTTCGAGTACGCCAAGGACAAGATCATCATGGGCCGCGAACGCCGCAGCCTCATTCTGTCCGAGCAGGAAAAGCGCATCACCGCCTATCACGAGGGCGGCCATGCGCTCGCAGCCAAGCTGCTGCCCGGCTCCGATCCCGTGCACAAGGTCAGCATCATCCCCCGCGGCCAGGCTCTGGGCATCACCATGCAGCTGCCCGAAGAGGACAGGCACGGCTATTCCAGAGACTTTTTGCTCAACAATCTGGTCATGCTGCTGGGCGGCCGCGTCGCCGAGGAAATCATCTTCGAGGACGTGACCACCGGCGCCTCCAACGATATCGAGCGCGCCACGAACATCGCCCGCAGAATGGTCTGCGAATGGGGCATGAGCGAGAATGTGGGCACCATCGCCATCGGCGAATCCGGCCAGGAGGTCTTCATCGGCCGCGAATGGGTGCAGAACAAGAATTACAGCGAGCATACGGCCCAGCTGGTGGACAGGGAGGTCAGGCGCATACTTGACGAGGCCCACGAGCGCTGCCGCAGGCTTCTGACCGACAATATCGAGATCCTGCACCGCATAGCCGAGGCTCTGCTTGTCCGCGAGGCCATCGACGGCCGCGAGCTTGACCTGCTTGTCGAGGGAAAGGAACTCCCTCCTCAGCAGGACGGCGGCCCGGACCGCGGGCAGGGCGGCAGCGGCCCTTCCTCGGGCGCTCCCGCCGCCCGGCAGGACGACGGGAAGAAGACGGCGGAGGAAGGCGCGGCAGCGGCGCCGGCGTCCGGCGCAGACCGGACCGAAGCGCCGTCCGCAAAGCCAGAAGGCGCTTCTTCTGACGGAGAGTTCACCTTCGAGCAGATTGCCCCTTCGGATGACGGCAAACCCGCTTCCGGCTCCGGCAGTCAGGAGAAGAAGGACTGAATCTGCTGCCCCGCGTGCGGGGCGACTGTCACCCGGCGCTTTTTTCCGACAGGGAGGTCATCCAGCTTGAATTCCGCTTCCGAGGCCTGGCATCACGCGGGCGGCCCGGTGCCCCATGCCCCCGGCCGTGCCGGCATCATGGGCATTGTGAACATCACCCAAGACTCCTTCTATGCGGCGAGCAGGGCCGGCAGCACCGATGACGCGGTCAGGCGGGCGCTGGCGCTTCTCGCCGATGGAGCCGATGTCATCGATCTCGGAGCAGAGTCCTCGCGTCCGGGTTCGTCCCCTGTCAGTCCGGAAGACGAGCTGCAGCGCCTGCTGCCGGTCATCGACGCCCTCAAGTCCCTGGACAATGCCCCCGTGCTCTCCGTGGACACGTATCACGCCGCCACGGCCGCGGCCGTGCTGGAGCATGGCGCCGACATCATCAACGACATCTCCGCCTGCTCCTTCGATCCCGGGCTCGCCGACGTGCTGGCCCAGTACAGGCCGGGCTATGTTCTGATGCACTGTCAGGGCACACCCGGCACCATGCAGGTCAGCCCGCACTATGACGACGTGCTGTCCGAGGTGACGGCCTTCTTCGAGGAGAAGATGAACATGCTCGTCCGGGCCGGCCTTCCCGAGCAGCGGGTCATTCTTGACCCCGGCATCGGCTTCGGCAAGAAAATGGAGCACAACCTGGCGCTGATGGCCCACCCCGAGGCCTGGCACAGGCTCGGCCGACCTTCCCTCATGGCCCTGTCCATGAAATCGGTCTTCCAGGACCTGCTCGGGCTTCCCGTGGCCGAGCGGGGACAGGCGACGCAGGTCGCCACGGCGCTGACCTGCGCCAAAGGCTACAGCTGGCACCGCGTCCATGACGCCCTTGCCACAGACCGCACGCTGCGGCTCGCCGCGGCCCTTTCCCGCTGATGCTTTCCGACTCCATGACCAGCGAGGTTTCCCATGCTTGACCAGCTCTTTGTTGACTGGAGAGATATTGTTGATATTGCGCTTGTC
>JAUNSE010000091.1 GCA_030539415.1 Desulfovibrionaceae bacterium | reverse complement strand
CACCATCGGGTCGTAGCCCAGGCGGATGAAGACAAAGTCGAGCATGGGGACGATGACAATGCCGCCGCCAACGCCGAGCAGCCCGGCGAGAACGCCCGCCACGGCACCGCAGCACATGAAGATGAGAATATTGAGGAGCATGAAAAACCACCCTGTTCCCAAAAGCGTCGCGCGGGGAGAAAAGCCGCGCATCACAAGATTCCTGCCTCCGGCGGCGGGCCGTTCCCGAAGGGGGGCTGCCGTCTGCGGGAATTTCTACTCGTTTCGCGGCAAAAAGCAACATTGCCGCGCGCGGCCGGCATGTCTTCGGGAAAGCGTCCATCTCCGGCTGTCAGGAAAGGAAATTGCCTTCATGTTCCAGACATGACAGAAGGCCGGCTCTGCATGCACCGGCTTTTCCCATGCACATGCGCCCAAAAAAGACCGGAGCGCGCCCTTCGGCAGACGAAAATGCGTGCCCTGCGCGGAAGGCATGCCTTTCGCTCTTTCCCCGCGGCAGCACGGGACAGGCGTGGGGCCTGTCCTGCGCACGGGCGCCCCCTTCTTCGCGAAGCGCGTCCGCATCCGTCCGGCATATCACATAATTCTTCAACATGGTTGACAGAAGTTTGTCTTTCCAACATACAGAAAGCTCCCGGCAGCCTCTGTCGGCGCGCCCGCTGCGCGTCCGGCAGAACGCCAGAACACGCAAATCCGCGAGGCGACACCATGCTCGAAAAACAGGCCCTTCTTCCTGCCTCCCTCCTGCTGACCCTGGCCCTGCTCGCCCCGGCTCCGGCCGGCGCGCGCGACGCGGGCGCCAACGCGGCGGATCTGGCCGCCCCCGGCAGCATCCGCGGCGAAGTCTTCATCGCTCCGCCGCCGGCCTTCGATTCCGTGGCCTTCCTGCTCGACCGGGCCCGCTATCAGGAGGGCTTCGCCCTTCGCCAGACCGAGCGCGGCCGCCAGGCCGCCGTCGACGCCGAGGACAGGGACATGGCGCCGCTCTTCTCCGAGGCCTTCGGCATGCCCGTAACCTCCGAGGGCATGCCGGAAACATACCGCCTGATCGCCATGGCCAGAAAGGAGATCACCAGAGCCCCCAGAACGGCCAAGAAGCACTATGCCCGCGTCCGTCCGTACACCCTGTACAATGACGCCACCTGCACGCCCCGCTTCGAGGACGAGCTCAGGCACACCGGCTCCTACCCCTCCGGCCACAGCACCCGCGCCTGGGGCGTCGCCCTCGTGCTCTCCGAGGTCAATCCGGCCCGCTGCGAAGAGATCATGAAGCGCGCCTGGGAGATGGGTCAGAGCCGCGTCATCTGCGGGTACCACTGGCAGAGCGATGTGGAGGCCGGACGCCTTGTGGGCGCTGCCGCTGCCGCCGCCCTGCACGCCGATCCCGCCTTCCAGGCCCAGCTGGCGAAGGCGAAGGCCGAATTCGCCGCCCTCGCCAAGGAGGCCGCTCCAGCCCGCTAGGCGGGCGCCCGGCCGGCCCCTTTCATCCGATTTCTTCATGCGCAGGCCGTCCGCCTCCCTCCGGGGAGGCTGGCGGCCTGCTCTCTTTCCGGCCCCCTGCCCGGTCCGCCGGCATGGAACACTAAGATTTTCCGGCAAAATCGTTTCAGGCTCTTGTCACAGGCCTTCCGACAGCATAGTATGGAGCCGTTCTTCTCAGGGCGGGGTGCAATTCCCCACCGGCGGTGAGCCCGGTCAGGGCAAGTCCGCGAGCGCCTTCCATGCGGAAGGGTCAGCAGATCCGGTGCGATTCCGGAACCGACGGTAAGAGTCCGGATGAAAGAGAAAGACGACAAATCAGATGGCGGGGGAGCGTGTCCCCCGGCCATGGCCTGTGTGCAGCCTTGTCGTGCGCCCTGATTCTGGCAACCTATAGAATAACGGAGTTTGTCATGAGCCAGAATCTGCTGTCCCCGTGGGGTTCCTCGAGCCGCGAACGTGTTCTCAATGCCGTCTCCTCGCTGAAGCGGGGCAGAGGCATCCTGATTGTCGACGACGACAACCGCGAGAACGAGGGCGACCTCATCTTCTCCGCCGAAACGCTGAAAACCGAGCAGATGGCCACCCTGATCCGCGAGTGCAGCGGCATCGTCTGCCTGTGCCTGACGAGCGAGAAGGCCCGCGAGCTCGATCTGCCGCAGATGGTGCGCAACAACACGAGCTCCTACGGCACGGCCTTCACGGTCTCCATCGAAGCGGCGGAAGGCGTGACCACGGGCGTTTCCGCCGCCGACCGCGTCACCACCATCAAGGCCGCCATAGCGCCCGCCTCCCGTCCCGAGGACCTGCGCCATCCCGGCCACGTCTTCCCCCTGGTCGCCAGGGACGGCGGCGTGCCCGAGCGTCCCGGCCACACCGAGGCCACCGTGGACATGATGAAGATCGCCGGGCTTCCGCCGCACGGCGTGCTCTGCGAGCTGACCAATGCGGACGGAACCATGGCCAGGCTTCCCCAGATAGCCGAATTCGCCGAAAAGCAGGGCATCCCCGTTCTGTCCGTGGAGGACATCATCGCGTACAGGAGCGAGGCCCGGGCCTAGACGAGGCTTTCCGACTTCTTCCCGGCGCGCCCCGCGCCGGCATCCGGGACCGGCCGCTTCCCGCGGCCGGTCTCCCTTCGCGCCCGCAAGGCCTGCCCGCGCCTGTCCGCGGCTTGCTATTTGATCCTGCCTCTGCCATAGTGCTTTTTCAGCAGGCAGGCTGCGGACCGGTCACAGCACCGTCGCCCGCCCGGCCCGCCACGGACTGCAGAGGCCCCGCAGGGGGCAAGGAAGTGGACAAGCGTGCTGAGTGACTTTCGATCTTTCTCCTTCCCGCTCGGCGGGGACTGCCATCCGGCAGGTCATCTTTGCTCCGTTCCGTTCCAGTCTGGCAGCAATGTTTTTTCTTTCCGCCTTCATGGCGGTATTTTTTTGTCCGCGCCCTGCCGCCGGCAGACGGACCTTCCCGACAGACCGCTTTCCCCAAAGCTCCGATGCTTTCTCACATACATGTCCATTTAAGCCGGGAGTGCTCCTGTGAATACCGATAACCGCTATCTCTGGAAACACAAGGATCTGCTGGATGTCAGCCAGCTGAGCAGGGAGGATGCCACGCACCTGCTGGATCTCGCCGTCAGCTTCCAGGAAATCAACAACCGTCCCGTCAAGAAGGTCCCCACGCTGAAGGGCAAGACCGTGATGCTCTTCTTCGCCGAAAACAGCACCCGCACCAAGACGAGCTTTGACGTTGCCGCCAAGCGCCTGTCCGCCGACACCTTCTCGCTCAGCAAGTCGGGGTCGAGCATCAACAAGGGCGAGACCCTGAAGGACACCGCCCTGACCCTGATGGCCATGAATCCCGACGTCATCGTCATCCGCCACTCCAGCAGCGGCGCCGCGGAATACCTTTCGAAGCTGCTTCCCTGCAGCATCGTCAACGGCGGCGACGGCTGGCACGCCCATCCGACCCAGGCCCTGCTCGACAGCTACTCCCTGCGCAAGGTCTGGGGCCCCGATTTCACCGGCAGGACCCTGCTCATTCTGGGCAACATCGAGCACAGCCGCGTGGCGCGCTCCAACCTCTTCCTGCTGCGCCTGCTCGGCGCGAAGGTGCGCCTGTGCGCCCCGCGCACCCTGCTCCCCCGCCAGTACAGGCTGTGGGACTGCGAGGTGTACACCGACATCGAGGAGGCCGTGAAGGGCGTCGACGCCATCATGTGCCTGCGCCTGCAGCTCGAGCGCCAGGAGGCAGGCCTTCTGCCCGACCTCTCCGAATACTCCAGACGCTACTGCCTGACCAGCGAACGCCTGGCCATGGCCAATCCCGGCGCCTATGTCCTGCATCCCGGCCCGATGAACAGGGGCTGGGAAATCGCCGACGAGGTGGCCGACTCCGGACAGTGTCTGGTGCTCGACCAGGTCTCGGCCGGCGTGGCCGTGCGCATGGCCGTGCTCTACCTGCTCGGCACGCGCAACGACTAGCCTCCCGGCGCCGCCCCCGGGCGGACGCGGAACATTGAAAAAATCTTGAGATGGACGGAAGGCCGGCCCGACGGCCGCGCTTCCGCGCCTGGGAGAAATATGAAACTCTGTCTGACCAATGCCCTGTATCTGGAAGCAAGTGTCGACCTCCTGGTGGAGGACGGCCGCGTTGTCACCATGATGCCCGCCGGCAAAATGGACGTGCCGGCCGACTGCGAGGTGGTGGACGCCCAGGGAAAGATTCTCCTGCCGAGCCTCACCGACTGCCACGTGCACATGCGCGACCCCGGCTTCGAATGGAAGGAGGACATCGCCACCGGCCTTGAGGCCGCCGCCCGCGGCGGCTTCGGCTCAGTCATGTGCATGCCCAACACCAAACCTGTCAACGACAGCGCCACCGTCACCAGGTACATGCTGGAGAAGGCCGCGAAGACCCATCCCAACGGCCCCCGCCTCCTGCCCGTGGCCGCGGCCACGCCCGGCCTGAAGAGCCAGGGCCTCTCGCCGCTGGGCGTGCTCAAGGAGGCCGGCTGCGTGGCCGTCAGCAACGACGGCAAGCCCATGACCGACACGGAGCTCATGCGCCGCGCCATGGAGTACGCCTGGGATCTGGGCATGAAGTTCACGGATCACTGCGAGGATCCGCAGCTGGCCCCCGGCTATCTGATGAACGAGGGCGAGATGAGCGCAAAGCTCGGCGTCATGGGCCAGCCCGTGGTCGGCGAGGCCCTGCAGGTGGCCAGGGACTGCATGCTGTCCGAATATCTGGACATCCCCGTGCACATCGCCCATGTCTCCTGCGCCATGGCCGTGGACATCCTGGCCTGGGCCAAGGCCCGCGGCACGAAGGTGACGGCCGAGACCTGCACCCACTACCTCATGCTCGACGAGACCGCCCTGGAGGGCTACAACACCCTGGCCAAGGTCAATCCGCCGCTGAGGACGGCCGCCGACCGCGACCGCCTGCGCGAGGCCGTCAAGACCGGCCTGGTGGACATCGTGGTCACGGACCACGCCCCGCACGCCGCCATGGAGAAGGAGACCACCCTGGACCTGGCCCTCAACGGCTTCACCGGCCTCGACCTCTCCCTGACCCTCATGTGGCAGCTGGTGCGCGAGGGCGTGCTTGATCAGTCCGACATCGTCCGCCTGATGGCCACGCGTCCCAACGAGATCTTCAACCTGCCCTGCAACCGCTTCAATCCCGGCGATCCGGCCGACTTCATTCTCTTCGACCCGGATCTGGAATGGACGGTCTCGAGGGAGACCCTGTACTCCAAGAGCTGGAACACCCCCTATCTCGGCCAGACCATGAAGGGCCGCGTCATCCATCACTGGATGGGCGGCGTGCAGCTCTTCTAGTCCCGGCCCCGGCTTTCGCCTGTCCGCGGGAGCAGTCCGGCATCCGGGCTGCTCCCGCTTCGCGCATTTCACGGACAGGCACTTTCTTCAGGGAGGACAACATGCCCATACGCAGACCGGCCGTGGCCGGACGCTTCTATCCTGGCGACGCGAAGTCCCTGGCGGCGCTGGTGGACAGCCTTTTCCCGGACGGCGCCCCGCAGGCCGAGGCCGCCGACACACCCTGCGCCGTCATGGCGCCGCACGCGGGCTATGTCTTTTCCGGGCAGGCGGCGGCTCTGGCGCTGGCCGGAACCCGGCTGCCCGAGACGCTGATTCTGCTCTGCCCCAATCACACGGGCCTCGGGCACCCTCTGGGTGTCTGGCCCGACGGCGCCTGGGAGACGCCGCTGGGAGCCGTGCCGGTGAATGCCGAACTCGCGGAGAGCCTCTGCGCCCGGGGTCTTTTCGCGAAGGACACGCGAAGCCACCTGCGCGAGCATTCGCTGGAGGTGGAGCTGCCGCTTCTGCAGCGCATGGCGCCGGACAGTCCGCCATCCATCGTGCCCGTCTGCGTCGGCACGCAGGATCCGCGCGCCCTGGCCATGGCCGGCGGCATTCTGGCCGATGTCTGCGGGCAGGGCATCAGGGACGGCAGCACCGGCATCCTGATAAGCTCCGACATGAATCACTACGAGGACGAGGAAACCACCATGGCCAAGGACGAAAGGGCTCTTGAGTGCGTCCTCGCCCAGGAGCCCGGGGCCCTGCTCGAGCGCTGCCGCAGGGAGCGCATCACCATGTGCGGCTGCGGCCCCATGGCCCTGGCCCTCTTCTGCCTGCGCGCCCTGCGCGGGACAAGCGGGCCCTCGGCTCCGGCCAGGCTCGTCTGCCACACCACCTCGGGAAAGGCCTTCGGCGACTACGCCCGCGTGGTGGGCTACGCCTCGGTGCGCGTCTACCTCTAGTCCGGACAGCACTTCGCAATGCCTTCAAAGCCCCGCTGCGGCCGCCACGGCCGCAGCGGGGCCTTTTTCGTCAGCCCTCCCCGGCTCCGGCCGGCGCCGCGGCCTGCCGCGCAAACCGAATGGCGCATGTTGACAGAACGGCCGGATTTAAATAAATACTGACCAGTCGGTTTTTTATCAACATCAGCGGGACAGTGCCAAAAAGGCGGCTGTCCGCACCGGAGGACCATGAAACGAGAGGATCAGGTCGCGCAGACCAGGGACAGAATCATCAGGGCCGCGGCCGCCTGCTTTGCCGAGAAGGGCTACTCGGGCTGCTCCATGCAGGACATTGCCGAGCGGGCCGAACTGAGCAAGGGCGCCCTGTACTGCCACTACAAGTCAAAGGCCGAGCTTTTCAGGGCCATGATTGCCATCGAGCACGGCCTCGGCGCCGAACGCGCCCGCCGGGCGGCCGAGCACCCGCCCTACCTCGACGGCATCGTGGGCTTTCTGTCGGAATGCATCCGCAATTCCGGCTTTCCCATGGATCACCGCCTGTGGATCGAGGTGCTGGCCGTGGCCGCGCGCGACCCCGAAATGAAGCAGGCCTTTGTGGCGAGCGAGCACGCCTCGCGCGCCTTCTTCCGCGGCCTGCTCGAAAAGGCGGCCCGGGCCGGAGAGATTGACGGCTCGCTTGACCTCGATGCCGTGTCCGTCTGGCTCTACGGCCTGGGGGACGGGCTGATAGCGAGAATAGCCGACGACCCGGACTTCGACTTCCAGAAGCAGTTCGCGGTCTTTGAAACCCTTGTCCGCCGGGCCCTGCGCCCGCGGGAGCAACAGCCGGAGAGCTGAGATGACCAGAAGGAACTTCATTCAGGGCGGCACGGCCGCGGCCTGCGGCCTCACCCTGGCGGCGGCGGATGCCGCCCGCGCCGGGACCGCGCAAAGCGCCGCCGCAGTTTCGGAAACAGAACAGGGCGCGGGAGGTGCCGCCATGAAGCACAAATGCAGAATCACCGTTCTTCGCAGGGAGCTCTATCAGGACCTGCAGCAGCAGTATCTGGCCGACCCGGAGTCCGGCAAGTGCCCCTTCTTCAAGGACGGGCAGGAAATCATGGTGGACAGCGACGGCTTTTTCCGCATGCTGCACGGCTCGTTCTGCTCGGAGGCCTGGGACTGCATCAGCCGCTACGTCTACGCGG
>JAUNSE010000090.1 GCA_030539415.1 Desulfovibrionaceae bacterium | reverse complement strand
CTCAACAAAGGAGCCGACCTTGGACAGCGGCAGTTCTGGCCACAGTACAAGCATCTGGAGCCGACTCGGTCAGTTTTTCAATCACGATCCGGAAGAAAGCCTCGAACGGGCCATTCTTGACGCCCGCGCCGAGGGAGAGGTGGAGGCTGAGGAGAGTTCCATGCTCCTCGGCATTCTGCGTTTCAACGATCTCAAGGTGCAGGACACCATGACGCCGCGGGCGGACATCGACTGCGTCGCCGACGACATGTCCATGCGCGAGGTGGCGCGGGCCGTGCTCACCTCGGGACATTCCCGCCTGCCCGTCTACAGGGACAACAGAGACAATATTGTGGGCGTCGTGCACGCCAAGGACCTGCTTGGCTGCCTCGACGACACGGACACGCTCGAAACCCCCGTGGCCTCCATCATGCGCGAGCCCTTCTTCGTGCCGGAGACCAAGCGCGTGTCCACCCTGCTGCAGGAATTCCGCTCCCTGAAGCAGCACATCGCCATAGCGCTGGACGAATACGGCGGAACCAGCGGCCTCATCACCATCGAGGACGTGCTCGAGGAGATTGTGGGCGACATCGAGGACGAGCACGACAAGCCGGCCCAGGACGAGATTCAGGATCTGGGCGACGGCGTCTACGAAATGTCCTCCCGCGTCTATCTCGAGGATCTGGCGTCCGTGGGACCGGCCATCGAGTCCGAGGACGTGGACACAATCGGCGGCTACCTCACCATGGAGGCCGGGCACGTGCCCGCGGCCGGCGAGGTCTTCACCCACAAGGGCTGGACCTTCACGGTGCTTGACGCCGACAAGAAGCACATCAAGCGTGTGCGCATGAAGCGCGCGGACAGCGGGGACAAGACCCCGGACCAGCAGGAAGACTGATGAAGACAGCCCTGGTGCCGGCCCTGCCGGCAGCTCTTGCCGCGGCTCTGGGGCTCTGGTTGGGCTTTCCCGGCCTGCCCTGCTCCCTGCCCCTGCTGGTCCTGCTCCATCCCGTGGGCACGGCCCTGCTGGGACTGGGCGCCTCCTCGGGCAGGCAGGCCTTCGCGCGCGGCTGGGCCGCGGCCGCCGTCGGCCACAGCCTGGCCCTCTACTGGCTCTACGTGCCCATGGCCGAGGTGGGCGGGCTGCCGCTGGCGGGCGCGGTGCCCTGCGCCCTGCTGGTCTGCCTTGTGCTCGCCACCCAGGCGGGCCTTTTCGCCGCGATCTGCCGCCGCTTCTGGCAGCCCGCGCTGTGGACGTCGGCCCTGGCCATGGGCCTTGTCTGGTACTTTCTCGAATACGCCTACGCTCTTGCGGCCGGCTTTCCCTGGCTCCCGCTTTCCGGCGCCCTGGCGCCCTGGCCGTGGACCCTGCAGCTGGCCGACACGCTCGGCGCGACGCTGACCTCGGCCCTGTGGGCCGCAGCCGCGCTGGCCCTTTGCGCCGGCCTTCTGGAGAGGCGCGTCCTCACCGCCCTGGCCGGCTGCGCCCTGGCGCTCGCCATCGGCCTCTACGGCGCGGCAGTGCTCTCCCTGCATCCGTCAGAGGGCGGCACGGGACCCGACGAGGCGCCCTTCGCCCTGCCCGAAGCGTCCGCCGATCCGGATGTCTTCCCTGTGCTGCTGGTCGAGGGCAACATCGATCAGAACCAGAAGTGGGTGGAATCCTACCGCACGAGCACGGTCGAGGCCTACACGGGGCTGAGCCGCGAGGCCGTGGAGGCCGCCCGCGCGCAGTGCCGGAACGAGGAGGAGCGCGAGGCCCTGGCAGCCTATCTCTCCCGCGGTCTCATCATGTGGCCGGAAACGGCCATGCCCTTCGACCTGCCCACCTCCGCGCACACCATGGCCCTGATGACGCTTGCCCGCGAAAGCGGCATGGCGCTGCTCACCGGCGCGCCGGGCCAGGAGTTCGACCGGGAGGGCCGCAGACTGATCTACAACCGCGTCTGGCTGATGAACGCCGCCGGCTATCCGGCGGGCAGCTACGACAAGGAGCACCTCGTGCCCTTCGGCGAGTACGTGCCGGCCTTCTTCCGCTGGGATTTCCTGGCCGGCCTGCTGCAGGAGGTGGGCGCCTACACGGAAGGCACCAGAACTGCGCCGCTTCGTCTCGGCCGCCTTGCCATGGGCCCCCTGGTCTGCTATGAGGCCGTCTTCCCCTGGCTTGCCCAGGAGCGCGTGGAAAAGGGCGCCAATGTCCTTGTCGATGTCAGCAACGACGGCTGGTTCAAGGATACCGCCGCCCCCTGGCAGCATCTGGCTCTCACCGGCCTCAGGGCCCTGGAGCAGAACCGCTGGCTCGTGCGCTGCACCAACACCGGCATCTCGGCCGTCTACGACAGCCGGGGGCGCCTCGTCTTTCACGGTCCCCAGTTCCGGGCCGAGGCCCTCTGGGCCAGCGCCCGCATCGAGACCGAAAAGAGCCGCTTCCACCTGCTCTTCCCCTATCTTCCTCCCGTGTGCGCCCTGCTAATGTGCGGGCTCATATGGACAACATCAAGGAAATCGAGAAAAAATGCTGCAACTGAGTGAACTTCTTCCCCGCTGCCAGGATCTGACCAAACGCTTCCAGAACCTCTGGAGGCGTCTTTGACGTCACAGGCACCAAGGATCGCCTGGCGGCCATAGAGAAACAGCTGGCCGAGCCCGGGGCCTGGGACAATCACGAGGCCCTGAAGCCCGTGCTGCAGGAAAAGAGCCGCCTTGAGGAAAACGACGCCCGCTACTCCTCCCTGAGAATCTGCCACGACGACATGGAGGCTCTGCAGGAGCTGTGCGGCATGGCCGAGGGCGCCGAGCTCGAGGAACTGCTCGAGGCTCTGGAAGCCCAGTGCGGCGACCTCGAAAAGAAGCTCGACGACACAGAGATGGTCACCCTGCTGGGCGGCGAAGAAGACAGTCAGAACGCCATTCTGGAAATTCACTCCGGCGCGGGCGGCACCGAGGCCCAGGACTGGGCCGAAATGCTGCAGCGCCTCTATCTGCGCTGGGCCGCCCGGCACGGCTTCAAGACCGAGGAGCTGGACTGCCTGCCCGGCGATGAGGCCGGCATCAAGCGCGTCACCCTGCGCATCGTCGGCCCCTACGCCTTCGGCCAGCTGCGCAGCGAGCGCGGCATCCACAGGCTCATCCGCATCTCCCCCTTCGACGCTTCCGGGCGCAGGCACACCTCCTTTGCCTCAATTGACGTCATTCCGGACATAAACAGCGACATCAAGCTTGATATCAAGGAATCCGACCTGCGCATCGACACCTTCCGCTCCTCCGGCCCCGGCGGCCAGGGCGTCAACACCACCACCTCGGCGGTGCGCATCACCCATCTGCCCACGGGCATCACGGCCCAGTGCCAGAACGAGCGCAGCCAGCACACCAACAAGGACAGCGCCATGCGCATCCTGATGGGCCGGCTGTACAATCTGGAGCTGGAGAAGCGCGACGCCGAGCGCCAGGCCAGCTACGCCAGCAAGGAGGCCATCGCCTTCGGCAGCCAGATCCGCACCTACACCCTGCAGCCGTTCAGGCTGATCAAGGATCACCGCACGGGCTACGAGTCCACGGACGTGGACGCCGTGCTCGACGGCGACATCGACGGCTTCACGCACGCGTATCTGCTCTACAGGCACGAGCAGACGCACACGCAGGCCAAGGGGTAGCCATGCCGCAGGGCAGAAGGACAGCGATCTCGGCCGGCCGCGACGGTCTGCGCACCCTGCTCTCTGCCGAGAGCAGGCGCTTTCTGCGCGGCCTCGGCGAATCGCAGCTTGTCTTTCTGCGCTTCTTTCCGTCCGCGGACGGCGCCTTCGCGGACGCGGCGGCCCTCCTCGGCCGCTGCGCCCAGGAATGCGACACAGTCATCTGCCTGGACGACGGGACTGCCGCGCTGCACATGCCCGCCTCCGGCCAGGCCCAGGCCAGGGCCTGCCTCAGAAAGGCGCTGGCGGCGGCGGGCGGAAGCCGCGAGGCGTCCTGCGCCCTGCTGGCCACGCTGCCGGCCGGACTCTGGGACAGCGCCACGCCGGCCCAGGTTCTGAAGGAGCTGAGCGCGCAGCTTGCGCTGTGCGCGCCGGGCGCCGCGACCAGACATTTCATCGTGCGGGAGCAGGAGGAGCGGGACGAGGCCAGAGTTTCCGCGGCCGAACGCAGCTTCCTGCTTTCGCCCCTGCCCTGACCGGGCCGGGCGTCCATCCATCATCATCGCTTCGGGAGTCAGCCATGCCCGCACAGACACTCAGCATTGCCGTTCTCAGCGGAAAGGGAGGCGTCGGCAAGACCAACGTCACTCTCAATCTCGCTCTGGCCCTGCAGCAGTCGGGAGCCAGCGTGCTCGTCATCGACGGGGACCTGGGGCTCGCCAATGTGGACGTGCTCATGGGCTTCTCCCCCAGCAGCACCGTCTGGGACGTGCTGCAGGGGCGGGCGACGCTCGCCCAGGCCATGCACACGGACGCTTCGGGCGTGAACGTGCTGCCGGCCGCCTCGGGCACGGGCCAGCAGGCGCATCTGGATCAGGCCTCCTGCCAGCAGCTGCTGCGGACGCTGAGGCCCCTGGCCGAAAAGCATGACTTCGTGCTGCTGGATCTTGGCGCGGGCCTGTCGGAAACCGTGCGCCTCCTGGCCAGGGCCGCGGCCGTGCAGCTGGTGGTGACCACCCCGGAGCCCACGGCGCTCACCGACGCCTACGCCCTCATCAAGGTGCTGCACAGCGCCTATCATCTTGATCGCATGTACGTGGCGGTCAACAACATCTTCCAGGAGGAGGAGCTCGCGCTCACGCGCACCCGCCTGCTCAGCGCCTGCCGCAAGTTCCTGCAGTTCAGCCCGAAGCTTGTGGGCTCCATACGCCATGATCCCTGCCTGCAGGAGGCGGTGGCCAGACGCGTCCCCCTGCTGCGCCTGCATCCCGAATGCGGGGCGTCCGAGGATATCGCGGCCATAGCCAGAAAGCTGAAGAGCCTGCGCAAGAAGATGATCGGCGAGGGCACGATCTCGCCCTGCCTCTCCCTGCGCGCAAGACCCTCCGCGGCGCCTGCCGCCGGCGCGGTCCAGGCGAAGCCCGCCGCCGCGAAGAGCGCCGCCCCGGCGGCGAGGAAGGCCCCGGCCCAGAGCGGCAGGGCCTCTTCGGGCGCCAGAAAGGCCGCCAAGGCCTGATCGCGGCAGAAAGCGGTCTTTTTCGCGGGCATTGCAAAACCCGGCCCCCGAAGGAGCATCCGCGCCGCGCACCGTATCGCAAAAACCCGCCGGAGTCCCGGAAGGGGCGCGTCCCGCCAGAACGCGGCCGGGCCCCGCACTGTCAGCCCGCAGAAAAAACCATGGGGCGCGGGACGGCCGGCAAGCGGAAAAGGAGTACCGAAATGCGTTTTCTCATACTTTTTCTGATGGCCTTCATGCTTTCCGCAACACCCGCGCAGGCGGATTTCAGGGGACCGGGCACGGGCCTGCCCAAGAAAATCGAAAAGGCCGTCCAGGCGCAGCGCGCCATTGACGACATGCCCTGCGACCTGACCGGAAACATCGTGGAAAAGGTCGGCAAGGACAGATACAAGTTCCGGGACAGGTCCGGCACGGTCGTGGTCCGCATCACACGGCACGAGTTCCGCGGCAAGGACGTGACGCCCAAGACCCGCGTGCGCCTTCTCGGCCGCATCGACGACCGCGGCACCTACCGTGAGGTCGAGGTGAAGGAGCTGAGGATTCTCCGCTAGTCCGCGCGGCCTTCGGGCCGTCCGGCGGTCGCCCGCCGCGGGATCGCCTCTCATCTTTTTTCCGTGAGGACGGCAGAAGCCGGTTCTGCCGTCCTTTTCTGCAGCCTTTTGTTATTTCAGCTATATCACTGTATCAATATATCAGCATATACAGATATCAAATATCTGACATACTGCCCTCATCGCGCAAAAATCGCGCAGAAGCAGTCCGACAGACGGCCGCCCTGGCGGGCAGTCGCCTGTCATGACAGGCAATTTTCCGAAGCCGCCGATTTTTTCCGTCCCCGTGAAAAATTTTTTCCGGCTTTCACACTTTCTTCACGCCGCGCCTGAGATTGTGCCCCCATCGACAGCCTGACAGGGCACAGGCCCCCGGCCTTCCCGCAGGCGGACCATACGGACATCATGCGAACGAGAATATATCAAGGAGCCAAACATGCGCGTCATCCCCGCCCTTCTGCTGGCCATCGCCCTGGCCGCCCCTGCCGCTCCGGCCTTCGCCGACTTTGTTCCCGGCGATCATCATCCCGAAGCCCGGGGACACAAGCCGGGGCACGGAGGCTTTCACTCCCGCGGCGCGGCCTATGTGACCTCGGCCGCCCAGGTGGCCGGCGCCTATGACGACACGCCCTGCGAGCTTGTCGGGCACATCATCAACCAGGTCTCCTACGACCGCTACACCTTCAAGGACAAGAGCGGCACGGTGGTCGTGGACATCGACAGAAAGAAGTTCCGCGGTCAGGAGGTCACGCCCAGAACCGTCGTCCGCCTGCTCGGCGAGGTGGACTCCAACCACGGCCGCCGCGAAGTGGACGTGGACTATCTGGAAATCATCCGCCGCTGACCAGGCAGCCAGGAGCCGCGCACATCCGGTCCTTCCTGCCACACTCCCCTTCCCTCTCCCATCACCTGCCCGGAATGACCAACTCCAGCAGACAAAGAGTCCCGCACGGACAAGGAATATCATCATGAAGCTTCTTCCCGCCCTTCTGCTCGCCTGCGCTCTGGCCTTCCCCGCCGCGGCCCAGGCCGACTTTGTCCCCGCCGGCCAGCCGGCCGCTCCCGCCACTCAGCCTTCCGCCCAGGGCGGCGGCTTCCAGGGCCCCGGCAATCACGGCCATTCCGGCGGCTTCCACGGGCCCTCGACCCATCACAGGGTGACCAGCGCCGCCCAGGCGTCCCAGGCCTGGGACGACACGCCCTGCGAACTGACCGGAAACATCATCAATCACGCATGGAAGGACAAGTACACCTTCCGCGACGAGACCGGCACCATCCTGGTCGAAATCCACGGCAAGCAGTTCCGCGGCCAGTCGGTCACCCCCGAATCCCGGGTGCGCATCGTGGGCGAGGTCGACCACGACGACGGCCGCGTGATTGTGGATGTGGACTATCTGGAAGTCCTCCGCTAATCTCGCCCCAAATCAAGTCTTGCAGCAAAGCCCCGCCAGTCCGGGGCTTTTGCCATGGGAGAAGCCATGCGCGCCGCAGCCATCCGCGTCCTGATTGTCGAGGACAATCAGGACATCACCGCCAATCTCTACGCCTTTCTGGAGCCCCTGGGCTATCAGCTGGACTGCGCCGCAAGCGGCACGGCCGGCCTGCGCCTGGCTGTTGAAAACAGCTACGACGTGCTGGTGCTGGACATCATGCTCCCGGGCATGGACGGTCTGGAGGTCTGCCGCACCCTGCGCGGGGAGCACGGCAGCGCGGTCCCCATCCTGATGCTGACGGCCAGGGACACCGTGGCCGACCGGGTGGCCGGCCTCGACTGCGGGGCCGACGACTATCTGGTCAAGCCCTTTTCCATGAAGGAGCT
>JAUNSE010000089.1 GCA_030539415.1 Desulfovibrionaceae bacterium | reverse complement strand
TCAGTCCTTGAGGCCGTACCCCTCTAAAATCAACATTTTGGTTCAACAGAGCCTTATTTTTGCCCCGCGCTGCCGGAGACTTTGTCCTGAAGGAGGCGGCCCCTCTGCCGTCGCGCGGCGGCGGCAGAAAATGCCCGCTGAAAAGAATTTTTCGTTTTTGCTTGACAGGGGCGGGCGAACAGTGTACTTCTCCCTTTCACGCCGAAGTGGTGGAATTGGTAGACACGCTAGGTTCAGGGTCTAGTTCTCGCAAGGGAGTGGGAGTTCGACTCTCCCCTTCGGCACCATGAGAAAATACGGGATTGCAGCAAACAGCCGCAATCCCTTTTTCTTTTTTCCGTCTTCGTTTTATTTGAAAAATTAATAGTGAAAGCCTTGGTTTGAGTATTGACACAGAAAATTATATGAGACAAATCAGGTCACCCAAATTACCGGGTTCATTGTCTTTACAATTTCACTGTGCATCAGATGGAAACCGACAGTCAGCCGGCTTCGGAGGAAGAAAGATGGAACACGCGGCAGACACTAAGGCAGTCTGGCTTGACGCCGGAAAGATCGAGACGCTGCTGGCCGGCACCCGCACGGAAGACGGGCCGAAGGTCCGGGAGATCCTTGCCAGGGCACGCGAGCTGAAAGGACTCGGGCTCGAGGATGTCGCCGTCCTCATGAACATCACGTCTCCCGACCTCGTGGAGGAGCTCTTCCACGCGGCCAGGGCCGTGAAGGAGGAGATCTACGGCAACCGCATCGTGCTCTTCGCCCCGCTCTACATCTCCAATCTCTGCTCGAACGAATGCCTGTACTGCGCCTTCCGCCGCACCAACAGGGAAGTCGTGCGCAAGGCCCTCAATGCGGACGAAATCAGGCAGCAGACCGAGATCATTCTGAGCCAGGGGCACAAGCGCGTGCTCATGGTCGCCGGCGAGGCCTATCCCGGCAGCGGCATCGACTACGTGCTCGACTCCATTGACGCCATCTATTCCGCGAACGTGAACGGCAGCACCATCCGCCGCGTCAACGTCAATCTGGCTCCGCTCACGGTGGAGGACTTCCGCCGCCTGAAGGAGCATCACATCGGCACCTTCCAGCTCTTCCAGGAGACCTATCACAGGCCCACCTACGCCCAGGTGCATCTGGCAGGCCCCAAGAAGGATCTCGACTGGCGCGCCTCGTCCTTCGACCGCGCCATGCTGGCCGGCATCGACGATGTGGGCATGGGCCTGCTCTACGGCCTGTACGACTGGCGCTTCGAGACGCTGGCCCTGATGAGCCACATCGCCCATCTCGAGGAGCGCTTCGGCGTCGGCTGCCACACCATCAGCGTGCCGCGCATCGAGCCCGCCATCGGCTCGGATCTGGCCTCCCGCCCGCCGCACGCCGTGAGCGACGAGGACTTCCTGAAGCTGGTGGCCATCCTGCGCCTGGCCGTTCCCTACACGGGCATCATCATGTCCACCAGGGAAAGCTCCGCCATCCGCAGCCGGACGCTTGAACTCGGCGTCTCCCAGATTTCCGCCGGCAGCCGCACCAATCCCGGCGGCTACGAAGCGGAAAGCCGCTTCGAGGCCGCCCAGTTCCAGCTCGGCGACCACAGAAGCCTGGCCGAGGTCATTGCCGACCTCGGCGAGCACGGCTTCATCCCGTCCTTCTGCACAGGCTGCTACCGCCTCGGACGCACGGGCAAGGACTTCATGGATCTGGCCAAACCGGGCCTCATCAAGGCCAAATGCGGCCCCAACGCCCTGTCCACCTTCGAGGAGTATCTGCTCGACTACGCCACGCCCGAGGCGCATGAGGCCGGTGAAAGGGCCATCAGCGCGGCTCTGGACGAAATGGACGAACGGGTCCGCCGCACATCCGAAAAACTGCTTGCCAAAGTTCGGGACGGACGCAGGGACGTCTACTGCTGAACCAACCTACAGACCATTGCCGGCTCCCCGTCAGGGAAGGGCCGGCCGCAGCCTTGAGGAGGCGAATGCCATGGCTCCAGAACGCAACCACGTCAATGAACTGCGCCGGGAAGTCCTGCGGCGCATAGCCGAAGCCTTTTATAATGAAGAGGAGGATTTCGGCAGGGCGCTCGAACACATCCCCTACGCCATGCGGCCGAAGACGAGCAAGCCCAACCGCTGCTGCATCTACAAGGACCGCGCCATCCTGCGCTTCAGAATCATCGCCGGCCTCGGCTTCCGCATCGAGGACGAGTCGGACGACGAGACGCCCCTGTCCGTGTACGCGGAAAGGGCCATGCAGCGCGAAAAGCCCAGGGCACCCATTCTCACCGTCTGCGACATCGCCTGCCAGGGCTGCATTCCGGCGCGCTACTATGTGACCGACGCCTGCCAGAACTGCATCGCGCATCCCTGCACGGGCTCCTGTCGCTTCGGTGCCATCTTCCACGTCAAGGGGCGCGCCTACATCGAACCCGAAAAGTGCAAGAACTGCGGCATGTGCCACGACCACTGCCCCTATCAGGCCATTGTCCGCCTGACCGTGCCCTGCGAGGACGCGTGTCCGGTCAAGGCCATGCACAAGGGCGAGAACCACAGGGCCGAGATTGACGGCACCAAGTGCATCAGCTGCGGCCGCTGCATGCGCGCCTGCCCCTTCGGCACTGTCATCGAGCGCAGCGAGATCATCGATGTCATGCGCGTGCTCAAGGAGGAGGGGCGCCACGTCACTGCCCTGATGGCTCCGGCCATCGTCGGCCAGTTCCAGGCCAACATCAAGAAGCTCTTCGACGCCCTGCACAGGCTCGGCTTCGACGAGGTCATGGAAGTGGCCGTGGGCGCGGACGTCACCACCCGCAAGGAAGCCGCCGAATTCGTGGAGCGCATGGAGAAGGGCGAGCGCTACATGACCACGTCCTGCTGTCCCGGCTATGTGGAGGCCGTGCGCCTGCACATTCCCGAGGCCATGCCCTTCGTCTCCTCGACGCGCACGCCCATGCACTACGCCTGCGAAATCGCCAAGCAGCGCTTCCCCGGCACGACCACGGTCTTCCTGGGGCCCTGCGTGGCCAAGCGCCGCGAGGCCCTGTCCGACCCCGAGGTGGACTACGTGCTGACCTTCGAGGAGGTGGGCGCGCTGTTCGAGGCCAGGGGCATCGACGTGAAGGCCTGCGCCGAGGAGGATCTGCCCGAGATTCCCTCCGGCGAGGGCAGAAAGTACGCCATCTCCGGCGGCGTGGCCGGCGCGGTCTACAAGGAGGTCGGCGACAGGTACGAGGTCAAGCCGCTCTACGTCAACGGCCTGTCCCTGGCCGGCCTGCGCACCCTGAAGGCCTACGCCACGGGCTCCTGTCCAGGCAACCTGGTCGAGGTCATGGCCTGCGAGGGCGGCTGCGTGGGCGGCGCCGGCGTCATCAGCGACAAGAACAAGGCCGCCAGGGCCGTCGAGACGTTCTCGATCAAGGGCGTCTAGTCCGCCCGAAGAAGACAGACAGATGTACGGGCCTCCGCCTTGCGCGGGCGGAGGCGCCGGCAGACCGGCCGCTTCCGGTCGGGCGGGAGGCATGCGTGCGCCGCAGCGACATCATGAAGCTTCTGTTCGAAACTCCGTACGAGGAGCTGCGCGAACAGGCCGACGAGGTGCGCTGCAAGGCCAAGGGTGACCATGTCTTTGTCCGCGGCCTCATCGAGTTCTCCAACCGCTGCGAGCGCAACTGCCGCTACTGCGGCCTGCGCGCCGCCAACACCGAACTCGAGCGCTACGACCTCGACGATGAGCAGATCGAGGCCGCGGCGGACCGGGCCGTGGCGCTTGGCGCGGACACGCTCGTCCTGCAGTCCGGCGAGGTCACCGGCGATCCCGGCCGCATCGCCCGCATGGTGGACAGGCTGAGCCGGCGGCATCATGTGCCGATCACCCTGAGCGTGGGCGAGCACCCCACGTCCTCCTACGCCCTGTGGAGGGAGGCCGGCGCCACGCGCTTTCTCATCAAGCACGAGACGGCCGATGCCGGCCTCTATGCGAAACTCCATCCGGGCTGGACCCTGGCGCAGAGGGTGGACGCCCTGCGCCGCCTGCGCGCCCTGGGCTACGAGATCGGCTCCGGCTTCATCGTGGGCGTGCCCGGACAGACGCCCGAAATCCTGGCCGAGGACATACTGCTGTGCCGCGACCTTCATGTGGACATGTGCGGAGCCGGCCCCTTCATCCCCCAGAAGAACACGCCGCTCGGCACCGAGCCGCGCGGCACGGCCGAGCTCACCCTGCGCGTCATGGCTGTCCTGCGCATAGCGATGCCCTGGGCCAATCTGCCGGCCACCACGGCGCTGGCCACGCTCAATCCCGTGGCAGGGCAGCGCGAGGGCCTCAGGGCGGGAGGCAACGTGCTCATGCCCGGCTTCACGCCGGCGGCCTTCCGCAGAAACTACTGCATTTACGACAACAAGCACCGCGTTGACATGGAAGAGGCGCGCCTGGTCATCGAATCGGCCGGACGCACACACAGCCTGCGTGTCTAGGGGGAATCATCATGCTGGACGCACCAAAGGGTCTCAGACTGCACATCGCGCTTTTCGGACGCCGCAATGCCGGCAAGTCCTCGCTGCTCAACGCCCTGACCGGGCAGGAAGTGTCCATTGTCTCGGAAACGCCGGGCACCACCACGGACCCGGTCGAGAAGACGCTGGAATTTCTGCCCCTGGGGCCGGTGGTCTTTCTGGACACGGCCGGCCTGGACGACGAGGGCGAGCTCGGACGGCAGCGCGTGGAGAAGACCTGCAACGTGCTGCCGCGCACGGATATCGCCCTGGTGGTCGCCGCGGACAATGTCTGGGGCGACTGCGAGCGCGAGATCGTCAGACGTCTGAACGAGGAGGGCATCCCCTGCGTGGCCGTCCTGAACAAGGCGGACAAGAGCGCCGGCGGCGCGGACGATGTCGAGGCCCTTGTGCGCCGGGACTGCCCGAAAAGCCCGGTGGTGCGCGTCTCGGCCAGAACCGGGCAGGGCATTGCCGAGCTGAAGGAGGCCATCATCTCCGTGCGGCCCGACGAATCGCTGCACGAGTCGGCGCTGGTGGCGGATCTGCTGCCCGAACGGGGCATAGTGATTCTTGTGGTGCCCATCGATTCGGGCGCGCCCAAGGGCCGTCTCATCCTGCCGCAGGTGCAGACCATACGCGACGCCCTGGACGGCCGCAAAATCTGCATGGTGGTGACCGAGGAGGAACTGGTTCCGGCTCTGGACTGTCTCGCCGCGCGGCCCTCGCTCGTGGTCTGCGACTCGCAGGTCGTGCACCGCGTGGCCAGGGACACGCCCGGGGACATCCCGCTCACGACCTTTTCCATCCTCATGGCCCGCCTCAAGGGCGATCTGCCTTCGCTGGCCGCCGGCGCCGCGGCCATTGGCGGTCTGAAGCCGGGCGACAGGGTTCTCGTGATGGAGGCCTGCTCCCATCATCCCCAGAAGGACGACATCGGCCGCATCAAGATCCCGAGGCTGCTCGAGCGCCAGACGGGCGGCAGCCTCTCCTTCGACATGTGCGCGGGCAAGGCGCCGGCCGAATGCGCGGACGGATACAGCCTGGTCGTGCACTGCGGCGGGTGCACGCTGACGCGCAGACAGATGCTCGCCCGTCTGAAGTCCGCGAAAAAGAAGCAGGTGCCCATGACCAATTACGGCGTGGCCATCTCCTTCTGCCAGGGCGTGCTCGAGCGCGTGCTGACTCCCTTCCCGGAGGCGCTGGCCAGTTTCAGGCAGGCGCGCGGATAGGCCCGGCACAGTTTTTTGCGGCCGGGGGGCGAAGGCCTTCCGGCCTGCCCCGGAATCAGGACTGGCTGCCGCTGGCCTTTCTGGTGCGGATGTCCTTGTGCGGCGGAACGCCGAAGAGCCGCTTGTACTCGCGGATGAACTGCGTGGGGCTTTCGTAGCCGACGGCATAGGCCGCCCCGGCCACGCCGCTGCTCTGCACAAGCATGAGTCTGCGCGCCTCGTACAGCCGCAGGGCCTTCTGGAACTGCAGCGGGCTGTAGCCAGTCATATGCTTGAAATTGCGGAAGAAGCTTGACGGGCTCATGCCCACCCTGTGCGCCAGGTCGTCCACCAGGAAGGGTTCTTTGAAATGCGACTGCAGCCAGCTCACGGCCTGGGCCACCTGATTGCTGGACGTGCCTATGGAGCAGATGGCGCGCAGCCACTGGCCGTTCGCGCCCTGCAGGATGCGGTAGTGGATCTCCCGGATAATCATGGGCGCCAGGACTTGCATGTCCGCGGGATTGTCCAGCAGCAGGGCCAGTCTGAGGAAGGCGTCCAGTATCCGCTCGTCGGCCTCGATGACCGCCACGCTGCGCGAGGTGGTCGTGTCCGGACGGATGACGGCCGGCATTTCGGCGGTCAGCTGGGCCACCAGGTTCCGGTCAAGCTCTATGGAGATTGAGAGGAAGGGCTCGTCGGCCGAAGAGGTGGTGATGTAGCTCTCGCTCGGCAGGTCGACGCCGGCCACGATGACATGATTTTCGCCGTAGCTGTACTCCTCGCTGCCGAAGATGATATGCTTGAAGCCCTGCACGGTCAGGCCGATGCAGGGGTGGCATAAAACGCACATCTCCCTGCTCTCCTGCTTGTTGCAGACCAGAAAGCCTGGAATCTCGGGTGTTTCGAAGCAGCCATTCCGTGTATGCCGCAATATGACCTCTTTCAGGCGACCGTCCAGATATTCCTTCAGATTGCGGAATTCCTGCATGCAATGTTCCTCCGACTGCCTGAAACATAGCACACGGAGAGAAGGCATTCCTATAGTCTGGGAGAATCGGGCAGAAAATTGGCAGAATATTCTCTGTCGCGCCCGTCCCTCCCGACCGTAGTATGCCCTGCGGCGGGACGGAACGGCGCGGGGCCGACAGGCCGCGACGCAGAGGACTGAGCCTGTTGTCAAATGACCGAACAGGGGCCCGGCAGCACGCCCTGCCGGCAGGAAACGGAAAGGAAAGAGGAGAACCTGATGCGCGTGCACAGACAGACAAGAACAACGCTCGACTGCGCCATGCTCGCGCTCTTTCTCTTTCTGGCGGCGGACCGCTGGACCGGCAACGCGGCGCACGAAATCGCGGGCGTCCTGCTGTTCCTGCTCTTCGCCCTGCACACGGCCTTCAACGCCGGCTGGTACGCGAATCTCGCGCGCGGGGCCTGGCCCGCGGCCCGGCTTGTCCGCGTGACGGCCAATCTTCTGCTGCTGGCCGCCTTTGCCGGCACAATGGCGGCGGGCGTGCTGGCCTCGAAGACGCTTTTTGTCTTTCTGGGCCTTGCCGGCGGGCTTGAGGCGCGCACCGTGCACATGGGGCTCGCCCACTGGACCCTGCTGCTGGCGGGCTTTCATCTCGGCCTGTACTGGCCCTGGCTCGGGACGCTCATGCCGCAGGCGCTGCGCGAGGGCCGGGGCGCGCGGCTCGCCGGCCTGGCCGCACTCGTCATGGCGGTCTTCGGCGCGCACGCCCTGTGGGTCAGGGACATGGACTATGTCCTCACCATGCAGAGCGCCTTCTCCATCTGGCTTGACGAGGACAGCC
>JAUNSE010000088.1 GCA_030539415.1 Desulfovibrionaceae bacterium | reverse complement strand
GTGTTCGCCGCAACTGCCCCCGCACAGGGGATTTTTTGCAGGTACGAAGCACCGCCGCTTCCCCTGGTCTCACTGTCTCTCCACAGGCTGACACGGCACGCCTGCCGCCGTGACACCTGTTAGTACACAAAAGGCAGAAAGGCAAGGGCAAAAATTCCAGTTGAGGCGCGCCTCACGTCTCCCCCTGAAGGAAGAGGCTTTGCCGTGCGCAGGGCAAGGCAGCCCGCCTCTGTCAGGGACGCGGGGGCGCCTAGCGGTGGAATTCGAGGCTGCTGCCCGGAGTCATGGGCACGCAGCGGCAGCCTGGCACCTGGCTGGCCACAAGCTGCTCGAACTCCCTGCTGTCCTGAGCGAGAATCGGGAACGTGCCGTAATGCATGGGCACAACGCTGGAGCATTTCAAAAGACCGCAGGCCATCGCCGCCTGCCTCGCGTCCATTGTGTAGAAGCCGCCTATGGGCAGCAGCGCCACGTCAATGCGGTACAGTTTCCCCCACAGCGCCATCCCGCTGAAAATACAGGTGTCTCCGGCGTGGTAGACCGTCAGTCCGTCGGGCATGGTGATGATGTAGCCTGCAGGAGAGCCTGAATCGCTGGAATGATAGGCCTGAGTCATCGTCACCGTGGCGCCGCAGCACTCGATGGTTCCGCCCATGTTGAAGCCGCCGCCCACAATCTGGCTTTCGGGCACGCCTGCTGCGGCCAGACGGCCGGATGTGCCGACAATGGCGCCAAGGCTGGCGCCTGTGGCCTTGCAGATCTCCACGGCGGAACCCACATGGTCTCCGTGGTCATGCGTGACCAGCACAAGGTCCACACCGCCCTTTTCGGCAAGCGCGCGCATGGCCGGATCCGTGAAAAAGGGGTCCACTAGGATGGAGACGGCTGCCGTCTCCAGCTTGAAGGCCGAATGGCCAAGCCAGGTAATAGTGCTCATCTTGTACCTCTGACCCGGCCTGACGGAATGGGGCCGCCAGACCGAAAAGTGTTCTGTCTCCCGCACTGATGGGGAGATGCCGCTGGAAACGGCGGGAAAACGTCTCTTCACGCGGTGGAACAGACTCTGTCCATGCTCTGCAGACTATAGGGCGTCAGTCCTAAAGACAAGCGGTGTGCCGGAGCGGCGGGAATTCTTTCTTCGGCCATTTCCCGACAGCACCCTCCGGCAGCGCATCTATTTCCTCTCCCTGTCCGACGCGCCGGGAGTTCTGTCCTGCCGCGCACGATCAGTCTGCGTGCCGGCGGCAAAGACCGGCTTCGCCATGCTTCCACCCACGCGGACAGGAACATGTCTGCCGCGAAAGGCCACAATCATTGTCCCGTCCAGCGTTCCGGCAAAGGGGTCCAGACTGCCTGTGCCGTCTCCCTCGAGAAAAGCGTCCGCAATGCCCGCCCGCCAGCTCCCGCGGCCGTCCTCCACGGCGAAGGACGCGAACATGTGGTCAAAATCCTCCGGCAGCGGCGCTCCGGAAAATTCGGGCAGCGCGGCAAGAGCTCCGCGCAGAGCCGCGAAACGGACTCCGCTCATTGCCAGCGCTCCCTGGCCGGCAAGAACGCCCCGCGCGGTGTCCCTTTCTCCCGGACTGTCTTCCGCGTGCGCCGCGGCCGTCTGCCCGGCAAGCCGCCACCGCGCTGCCGCCATGCCTTCCAGCCCCAATTGTCTGCCCAGCAGGGCTCCGACCGTCTTCAGCGGCAGTCCGTCAAATGAGCCGGCAGACTCCCACTGTCTTTCCGCGAGACTCACGGACAGCAGCGCGCTGATGCGGCCCTCACTGCCGCATTCGGCCTTCAGCGGCGAAAGGATGAAGTGCCGGTCGCTGCCCGATGCGGTGATTTCCACGGAATGCAGGGGCACGCCGCGCAGGAGCACGGATTTTCCCCTGAAGTTCAGCTCGAAGTCGGGAAAATCGATGCCGCCCTCTTCCTTGCCGGCCGCACGCTTTTTTTCCGCAGCGGGGAGGACCATGTTCCTGTTTTCGGAGCCGGCCAGCAATTCGTCAAAATCAAGACTGTCGCTCTCCATGCTGGCGCGCAGGTGAAGCGGCTGAAATTCCATGGCCAGGCTGCCGCGCACGTCTGCTCTGCCGGCCCTGAGCGTGAAGGAGGGCATGCCGAGCGCACGGCCTTCGAGCCTGGCGGTTCCCTCAAGCCGCATTGCCGGAAACCGTGCGGGAACAGGCAGCAGAGCGGGGCGGCCCGGCTCGGAAAGCAGCGTCAGCTTCCCCTCGAAGCGGGGATTCGTCCCCAGTCTGCCCATGCCGGGCAGGGAGGCGGAAATCTGCGGCAGATCGATGTCGCAGCGCTGCAGGACGAAGTCTCCGGTATCCAGATTCATCCGGCCGTTCAGCGTCAGGCCGGCCGGGTCGAGCTCGGCGGGATAGAGGCCGGCCAGCGGCGTCAGCGTCACCTCGAGGCCGCGGACCGACACTTCCGGCAGTTCCAGTCCGATACGGCTTCTGAGCGCCAGCGTTGCCTCTCTGAGCTCGCCGGAAACGCTCTGCAGGGAAGCCGTGAAATCACATTCCACATCCGCCTGCGGGGTCTGTTCGGCAGAACCTCTGACCGACAGATTCAGATTGCTGATGGTCAGCCGGTCGCCGCCCCCGGCATCCGCCACCACGCTGCCGTCCAGAATGACCAGCCGGTCAAGCTGCAGCGACATGGGCAGAGCCGCTCCGGCCTGGGCAGCCACCCTGCCGCGGATATCCCCGAGCATGCGCCCTTCCGCGCCCTGCGGCCGCGGGGTCGAAAGGGCTGCCGGCGCAGCCTCCTCCCTGTATGTGAGCACGGGAGCGTCAAGGTAGACAGCGCTGACTGCCGGAAAATCGGTCAGCAGGGAGCTCAGCCGCACATGGGCGCGGCCGGATCGGGCCGTGAGCGTGAGGGGCGCGTCAGCATCCCCCCAGTGCAGATCCTCGAAACTGAAGGACAGGGGGAAAAAGGAAATGGCCGGCCTTTGCGCAAATGACAGAGGCTGGCCCGTTGCTTCGCGCGACAGCCTGTCCACCTGGGCAAGAATTCCGCCCAGCCAGACAGGCACGGCCAGAAAGAACACGCATGCTCCCAGCAGCAGACAGACGCACAGCCCGCCCGCAAAAACTCTGAGAGTTCTGGCAGATGCCATGTTCCTCCTCCCGACCGCGCTTCGGTGAGACAGGAAGGGGCCCCTGCGAGCCCCTCCCCTCCAGAACGAAGTCTACAGATTGGCGGCGTACCAGTCGCCGGCCAGGCGCAGGCCGTCGCGGACGCTGAATCTGGGATCGTACCCCAGCAGCCTTCTGGCCTTGTCGATATTGGCCAGGCTGTGGCGGACATCACCGGCCCTGAAATCGCGGTGCACGGCTTCGGCACCGGCGACATCGGGCTTGTGGCGCAGGACCTCCTCCTTGATGAGCACAAAGAGCTCGTTCAGGGTCGTCCTTTCGCCGAAGGCCACGTTGTACACGGTATTGCGCCCCTCATCAGAGGCAAAGCTGGCCAGCAGGTTGGCCTGGATGACGTTGTCTATGTAGCAGAAGTCCCTGCTCGTCTCGCCGTCGCCGTTGACATAGACCGTCTCGCCGCGGATCAGGCTGGCAAACCACTGGGGGATGACTGCCGCATAGGCGCCGAAGGGATCCTGGCGCTGACCGAAAACATTGAAGTAGCGCAGGCCGACGGGCCTGAAGTTGTAGCAGCGGGCGAAGACATCGGCATAGAGCTCGTCCACGTACTTGGTCACGGCGTAGGGAGAGAGCGGATTGCCGATGCGGTCCTCGACCTTGGGCAGTTCGGGAGAGTCGCCGTAGGTGGAGGAGGAGGCCGCGTACACAAAGCTCTTCACGCCGGCATCCCGGGCGGCCACCAGCATGTTCAGGTAGCCGGTGATGTTGCAGCTGTTGGTGAGAATGGGATCGTCGATGGAGCGGGGAACCGAGCCGAGAGCCGCCTCGTGCAGGACATGGTCAACGCCCGCGCAGGCTTCGCGGCAGGTGTCCAGATCGCGGATGTCGCCCTTGATGAACTTGAATCTGGCCCAGGCTTCGGGGCCGACCAGGGCCTCGACCATGTCCAGGTTCTTCTGATAGCCGGTGAGGAAGTTGTCCAGGCCGACGACTTTCTGTCCCAGTCTGAGCAGCTGCTCGATCAGGTTGGAGCCGATAAAGCCGGCGCAGCCGGTCACGAGCCAGGTGGACGGATTCTGCTGCATGCTTGCGCGGAGTTCTTCGTATGTGCTCATCTGATATTCGTCGCTTTCCGCACGGCCGGTCCGGCCGCCGCAAAAAGACGGCGCCTCCTTAATGTTTGTATTGAGAATTGAAGATTGTCTGCTGTGATAGGAAAAGAGACTGCTTTCCGCTCGGAATGACGCGGATATTCGGGACCGGCATGACCTCTGGCCGGTTCTGCGAGAAAAACAGGTATCAAACCCGGAGGAACGTGGCACAAATCCCCGGAAAAATCCAGACCCCGGCCAAGGGGCCCGTACGGCGGTCGGAAGGGCCCCGGTCCGCGGCCGTTCCCGAGACATGGGGCGGAGACTGCCGCGCAGGACAGCCGTACGCCCCCGCAGCGCGCACCGGCCTCCACCCCAGAATAAAACATTGTCGTTACAGATGGTTGCGCATTAATTTCCGTGCTCACCCCTTTTCTTAGCGCACAAGGTCTGATAGGAGGTGCACCGAAAGGAGCACTACGGGAAAACCCGCCCGAGACACTGGCGCCGGACGCCATTTCCGGTGCCGCTGAAGAGGACAAAACCTATGCGAATCTGCGTACTCGGCAATCAGGCCCGCGCCGCCTTCCTGTTCTGGCGCGTTCTCATGCTGAAAATGCGCGCCCAGGGACACAGCGTTGTCTGTCTGCTCCCTCCGGGAGACGAGGAGAATGAGAGCCGGATTCGGGCTCTTGATGTGGAAATACAGCACTACAGACTTGATCGCAAAGGCATCAACCCGGCGCGCGACGCGCTGACGTTCTGCGACCTGAAGCGCTTCTTCGGCAGGGAAAAGGTCGACGTGCTTTTCGCCTACACGATCAAGCCCGTGATCTATGGCTGCATGGCCGCGAAAATGAGCGGCGTCCCGCACATCTACGCCACAATCACAGGCCTTGGCTACGCCTTCGAGGCGGACAGTCCGCTCAAGAAGATGGTGCACGGCCTGAGCATACTGCTGTACCGCACGGCACTCGCGGGCATAGAGGGCGTCTTCTTCCAGAACAGGGACGACGCTGAACTCTTCCGCTCGCAGGGGATACTGTCCGCGAATGCGCGCGTCCTGTTCGCCAACGGCACCGGCGTCGACACGGCACGGTTCGCCGAACAGCCCATGCCGGACGCCGACGGCGGTCTGATCTTTCTTCTGGTCGGGCGCCTGCTGGAAGCCAAGGGCATCCGCGAGTACATAGAGGCGGCAAGGCTGGTGAAGGCCGATCATCCCGAGACGGTCTTTCAGATCCTCGGTCCCAGGGAACAGGGGCTCGGGAGCATCGGCGAGGAGGAAATCGCCTCCTGGGCGCGGGACGGCGTGGTCAGCTATCTGGGGCAGACTGCCGATGTGGTGCCGTATGTGCGCGCCTGCCATGTCCTTGTGCTGCCTTCGTGGCGCGAGGGTCTGCCCACCTGCGTCATGGAGGCCATGAGTATGGGCAGGGCCAGCCTGGTCACCGACGTGCCCGGCTGCCGCGAAGTGGTTGTCAGTGGAAAGAACGGCCTGATCGTGCCTGTGCGCGACCCCGCGGCCCTGGCCGGGGCCATGAAAAAGTTCATCGACAATCCTGATATTGTGACACAAATGGGTATAGCCGGCCGCAAAATGGCCGAAGAGAAATACGATGCGGACGTTGTCGCATCGGGAATTCTCAGCAGCATGCACATAACATCTCTTTCCTCGGACGAGGATAACCATGATAAGTAATTATCGCCGTGCGCTATTGCAGACAATTGACTTTTTCTGCATTATTATTGCACTTGTTGCCTGTCAGCTTACAACCATAGCTCCTGATCTCATTATTTTTGACGACTATACAGGAGCATGCCTGTTTACAGTATTCTTCTACCTGCTCTTCTTCTATATCCTTGATGGATATAATGTGGGCAATGAAGATTTCAAGGAAACTATCGGCCGAATTTCCGTTTCCTGCGTGCTGGGCATCATCAGCTCGGCCGTGGCCTCCTACGCCTTCCAGCACTGGCGCTTTGACAGAGGCACGCTGTGCCTGCTCTTCCTTGTCTCCTGCCTGCTCTGTCTTTTCTGGCGGTACATCTACTACCGCAACAAGGACAAGGTCACGCATCCCCTGCGTATTCTGCTGGTGGGTGTGGACCGCGCCGGCAAGGTCCGCCAGCTGCTCAACGAAGGTCTGCCGCAGGCGCGCATCATCGGCTATGTGGGCGAGCCCGACATGTTCCCGGAAGCCGGGCCGTGCCTTGGCGCCCCCTTCGACGTTCTCGAGGCGGCCAAAAAGAACGGCGCAACGATGATCCTGCTGCTGCCCGACGCCCCCATTGACGACGACATCGCCCACGCCCTGCTGGAGGCGAAGCTGCACGGCGCCATGGTCGTGGATATCCGCAGCTTCTACGAACATGTGGTCAAGAGCCTGCCCATTTCCCAGATTACCGAGGAATGGCTCCTGCAGAACGAAGGCTTCAACCTCAATACCAGAGGCTCCCTGCGGCGCCTGAAACGCGCCCTGGATGTGCTCATCTCCCTCACCCTGCTCATTCCCGCGGCCCCCGTCATGCTGCTGACGGCCATCGCCATCCGCCTGGAGTCGCCCGGACCAGTCATCTACAAGCAGGACAGAGTCGGCCTCTTCGAAAAGGAATTCACTGTCTACAAGTTCCGCTCCATGCGCACCGATGCCGAAAAGAACGGCGCTGTCTGGGCAAAGCAGCATGACGATCGCGTCACCCGCGTGGGACGCTTCATCCGCAAGGTCCGCATAGACGAGCTTCCGCAGATCTGGAACATTCTCAAGGGCGACATGAGCTTTATCGGCCCCCGCCCAGAGCGCATGACCTTCGTGGAGAATCTGAAGAAGGAGATTCCCTACTACAGCCTGCGACACACAGTGAAGCCCGGCCTGACCGGATGGGCTCAGGTCTGCTACCCCTACGGCGCCTCGGTGGAGGACAGCCTGCACAAGCTGGAGTATGACCTTTACTACATCAAGAACATCAGCATACTGCTGGACATCACCATCATTCTGAAGACAGTTGGTGTTGTGCTCTTCCCCAAGGGCGCCCGATAGAACTGCCGCTGAAAATTCAAAAGCCCCTTTCCCGCAGGAGCGGAAAAGGGGCTTTTTTTCTTCATTTCGGGCAGATCCCTTCAGCAGTGCCACCCTCCGGCCTCCCGCATGCTGACACACAACGCCGGCTATACCAGCCAGGCGGCAGACGTACCAGGAAATATGACAGCAAAGCAGGCCGGCGCATCGGGCCGGACCTCGGCCTCGTTCGATCAGTACTGAAAAAAGTCAATAGAAAAGCCGGATTATGAATCCATAATCCGGCATAAATTTCTTGAGTGGCGGAACGGAAGGGACTCGAACCCTCGGCCTCCG
>JAUNSE010000087.1 GCA_030539415.1 Desulfovibrionaceae bacterium | reverse complement strand
ATGACATGGCCGATGACATGGCCGGCGAGCCTGCGGCGGCTCCCGCAGCGCTTTCCGCCCGCAGGGCCGCTTCCGCCGGACAGGCCGCACAGGTCTCCAAAGCCCCCGCGAAGCGCCCCTCTGCCGTCAAAATCGACCGGCTCTACCGGGACGAGAGCGCGGACGGCCTGGATGACGAGCCCGCCGTGGCCGCCCCGGGCACCGAGTACGTGCAGAAGCCCGAGCCGGCGCTGGACGACGACGAGGAGGCCGAGGACGACATCGAGGAGCGCTCCGCCGCCCTCATGTCCTGCCTTGCGGACTTCGGCATACAGGCCGAGCTTGTGCGCGCCACTCCCGGCCCCGTGGTCACCACCTACATGCTGCGCCCTGCGCCCGGCGTCTCGGTGCGCGTCTTCACCCGCCACACCGAGGACATCGCCCGCGCCCTCATGGCCGTGTCCGTCTTCATCCAGGCGCCGGTGCCGGGCACCGACACGGTGGGCATTGTCATCCCGAACCAGCACCGGGCCGTGGTCAACTTCCGCGAAATCGCCTCCACCGAGGCCTTCAGGGACGCCCAGGGGGCCCTGCCGCTCATTGTGGGCAAGGACACCACCGGCCGCCCCTACGTGGCGGATCTGGCCCGCATGCCGCATCTGCTGGTGGCCGGCGCCACCGGCCAGGGCAAGAGCGTCTGCCTCAACGCCATGCTGACAAGCCTTCTGCTCACGCGCACCCCGGACCGCCTGAAGCTTCTGCTGGTGGACCCCAAGCGCGTGGAGATGGGCATGTACGAGGACGAGTCCCATCTGGTCCATCCCGTGGTCAAGGAAGTCTCGGACGCGAAGAACGCCCTGCTCTGGGCCGTGCACGAGATGGACGAGCGCTACAGCCGCATGGCGCGCCTCAACACCAAAAACATCATCGGCTACAACGCGCGCCTGGAAAGCTTCAAGGGCGCCCTGCCCGCGGATCTGGCGGATCTGGAGCCCATGCCCTACATCGTCATCGTCATCGACGAGCTGGCCGACCTCATGCTGCAGGCCCGCAAGGACGTGGAGCCGTGCATCATCCGTCTGGCGCAGCTCGCCCGCGCCTGCGGCATACACATGATCATCGCCACCCAGCGCCCCAGCGTGGACGTGGTGACCGGCCTCATCAAGGCCAACTTCCCCTGCCGCATCTGCTTCCGCGTCTCCTCGCGCCAGGACAGCATGACCACCCTGGGCAACGCCGGCGCCGAGAAGCTCCTGGGCAACGGCGACATGTTCTTCAATCCCAACGGCGGCCATCTCACCCGCCTGCACGGCCCCTACCTGCGCGACGAGGAGGTGCAGGCCGTGGTGGACTTCTGGAAGAAGCAGGCGAGGCCGAACTACGAGGTGGACTTCGCCACCTGGGGCACGGAGGAGGAAGAGGGCCCGGCCCGCTCCGGCCGTCCCGACGGCGGCGAGCGCGACGCCATGTACCAGGAGGTGCTGGAGTTCATCAGCGAGAAGGGGCATGTCTCCATCTCGCTTCTGCAGCGCCGCTTCAACATAGGCTACAACAAGGCCGCCCGCTACATGGACCAGCTCGATGCCGACGGCCTGGTGGGCCCGTCCCCGGGCGCCGGCAAGCCCCGTCCGGTGCTCCGCTGATCTTTTATTTTTTGCCCCTCCCGGCCATGGCGCCGCAAGGAGGGGCCGCAGGTCCGGCGGAACAAAAACGCCGGCGCCGCGTGCCGGGCATTCCGGGACGCGGCTCACGACACACAACCGTACAGCCATCCATACAGCCATCATGGAGGAGCGGGCAGCCCCCGCAGCACATCATGCCGAACAGACTCTGCTCCCTTTTCCTCGTTCTTCTCCTTTCCCTCGCCCTGCTGCCCGCAGCTGCGGGCCCAGCCCTTGCCGCCGGCGACATCGCCGTGACCATCCGCGACCGCTACGCCGCCCTGGGCTCCTTCCAGGCCGAGTTCACCCAGTATCTCCTGCACCGCGAGAGCGGCCAGAAGGAGAAGCGCGAGGGCACCCTCTATTTCAAGAAGCCCCTGTTCATCTCCTGGGAGACGAAAAAGCCCGCCGCCGAGAACCTGATCATCAACGACAGGGAGATCTGGGACTACATCGTGGACGAAGGCGTGGCCTACCGCTATCCCAGGGAGCTTGTGAACGACTCCCGCTCCCTCATCCAGGTGGTGACGGGCCAGGCCCTGTTCTCGCAGGACTTTGACCTGGCCGGCACGGGCACCGAGGGCCGGCTGACCGTCCTGACCCTCTACCCCAAGGATCCGGTGCCCACCCTGGTCGAGGCGAGACTCTATGTGGACCCGGAGAAGGGCTACATCCAGCGCGCCGTCATCACCGACTTCTACGGCAACGAGAACGACGTGCGCTTCACCTCCTTCATTCCCGACGCCCGCATCCCGGACAAAACCTTCCGCTTCACGCCGCCCAAGGGCGTGGACGTGGAGGACAGGGTGGAGAAGTCCGGCGTCGAGAGCCGCGATCTTTTCTAAACCCCTGGCAGGGGGCCGCTCTGCCCCCGGCGGGCCGGCCTGCTCCGGCCCCCGCGCGACAGGTGTCCGCACAGGCCCCGAAGCCCGCGGGAACCGCTTCCGGCAGGTCCCGGCGAAAGCCCGGCAAAGGCCCCCTGCGCGGCCTGTCACGCGGCTTTTCGCGTGTTGTCAAGGCGGGGCATTTACGCTATTCAACGTTGATGCCCGTCTGTCGCGGGCCCGGCACGATGCCGTCTCAGGGCCGTCACAAAGGCCTGGCAGCGCCGCGCGGAGGCTGGCCGCGCCGTCTTCCGCTCCCCCGCTCTTTTCTGCCATCCGGCCGCCCCGGATGATACCTATGGAAACAAGTCTATGAAAATATGCATTATCGGTTCCGGCTACGTGGGTCTGGTCACCGCCGCCTGCTTCGCCGAAATGGGCAATACGGTCACCTGCGTGGACGTCAACGAGAAGGTCATCGAGCGTCTGAGGAATGGCGAGGTGCACTTCTACGAGCCCGGCCTTTCCGGCATGGTGAAGCACTCCCATGACGAGGGCCGCCTCATCTTCACCACGAGACTTGCCGACGGCATGGACGGCTGCGAGGCCGCCTTCATCTGCGTGGGTACCCCCTCCGACGAGGACGGCTCGGCCGACCTGCAGTACGTCGAGGCCGTGGCCAGGGAAATCGGCCAGACCATGACCGGCGAGCTCATTGTGGTGGACAAGTCCACCGTGCCCGTGGGAACGAGCGAGCGCGTGCGCGCCATCGTGCAGGCGGAGCTGGACAGGAGGGGCCTCAAGATCCCCTTCGATGTGGTCTCCAACCCCGAGTTCCTGAAGGAGGGCGCGGCCATTCATGACTTCATGAAGCCCGACCGCGTGGTCATCGGCACGAGCAACGAGCGCTCCGCCTCCATCATGCGCGAGCTCTACGGCCCCTTCGCGCGCAGCCGCGACAAACTGATTGTCATGGGCGTGCAGAGCGCCGAAATGACCAAGTACGCCGCCAACTGCATGCTGGCCACCAAGATTTCCTTCATCAACGAAATCGCCACATTGTGCGAACTCGTGGGCGCAGACGTGCGCGAGGTGCGCGCCGGCATCGGCTCCGACACCCGCATCGGCTACCAGTTCATCTATCCCGGCGTGGGCTTCGGCGGCTCCTGCTTCCCCAAGGACGTGCGCGCCCTCATCCGCACCGCCTCGGAGGCGGGCCTCGACGCTCCCCTGCTCAACGCCGTGGAGACGGTCAACAAGCGCCAGAAGGTGCACATGGCCCACATCATCCAGAACTACTTCGCGCCCCAGGGCGGCGTGAAGGGCAAGACACTGGCCATGTGGGGCCTGGCCTTCAAGGCCAACACCGACGACATGCGCGAGGCGGCCTCGCTGGACATCATCCGCGAGCTGACCGACAAGGGCATGAAAATCGTGGCCTACGACCCCGTCGCCAGGGAGAACGGCCGCCGCATCCTCAAGGACAACGACCTTGTCACCATCGTGAACGACCAGTACGAGGCCTGCCAGGGCGCCCAGGCGCTGTGCGTGGTGACGGAATGGAACCAGTTCCGCAACCCCGACTTCGAGCGCGTGAAGGGCCTGCTCACGGCCCCGCTGCTCTTTGACGGCCGCAACCTCTACGATCCCGACTCCATGGCCCGCCGCGGCTACGCCTACTTCTGCATCGGCCGCAAGGGACCCGAGCCGGCCGAGGCCTAGTTCTTCCGGCCCCGATTTGACCCGGATTTGATCCCGATCTGAAAAGCAAAGCCCCCCGCTCCTGCATCGGCAGGCGGGGGGCTTCTGACTTCGCCGGGCCCCGGAGGGGAAGGGCCGGCCCGACCGACGGCCGGACGGCCTGACTGACGGGACGGTCTTGCCCCGCTTCCGGCGGCGCCGCGCAGCCCGGGTGCCGGCCCTGGGGCCGCCGGGAGGCCCCGGGCGCCCGCCGGCACGAAAAAAGGCGCCCGGAAACCGGACGCCCATGGAATGCAGATTCTGACCGTGCGCGGACTAGCCCTTCTTGGCGACGGGCTTCACGACACAGCCGGAACGCAGGCAGCGGGTGCACACGGAAACGGTGGCCACGGTGCCGTTGGGGAACTGATGACGGACGCGCTGCAGGTTGGGGTTGAAGCGACGCTTGGTCTTGATGTTGGAATGGCTGACCAGATTGCCGACCTGCGGGGCTTTGCCGCAGAAAGCACACTCTTTGCTCATTGGAATTTCCTCCCTGTATCTCGGAAAATTTGGAGTCAATCAAAGGTGCCGTGGAAAGAGAGGTGCGGAAGAGTATGGCCAGGGTCCAGGGCCCCGCACGAGATGCGGCACGAACGGTTCTTTTAGCTCAGAACCCTTTTGTTGGCAAGCAAAAATATGCGCAAACTTTGCCCGAAGCCGATCTTTTTCCGGCGGATGTGCTGTGAAGACGGCAGGATAGGTTCTGGGGCAGAATGATCGATTTTTTCCCGCCCGGGCCGTCAGCTCGCGGGCAAAACGTCCTGGCGCAGGGCCCGGAAGGACCGGATCCGCCTGCCGGAGCCTGATCCGGCCTGACAGGTCCCGGGCGCCGGCCGCCTGGGGCCTGGTCGGAACAGCATCGGAACCGGGCCGGAACAGAGCCGGAGACCGGGCAGCGGGCCGGTGCCGGAGCGGAAAGCATGGGCCGGGAGCCGGAGCGGAAAGCCTGAGCCGGACGAAGCCGGGACGGGCGGAGCCGGATGCAGCCCGAAAAGCGGCTGCCCCGCAGGCCCGGGGGAAGCAGGGAGGAGAGCGGGCGGAAGAAGAGGGGCCGGGACCTCCCTGCGGACAGAATGTTTCGGGCGGATCCGGCCCGGGTCCCGGCAGACGGAACGGGCTCTGGAGCGGCCGATCCGCCCTGCATGGGGAGACACGACAAAAAGCGAAAAATATGTCCGACAGTCTGGCGACAATTTGACAGCGATTGTCAAAGTCCTGTGCCGTTTCCGTGTAACAGGAGGGGATCAAAAAGCGAAAGTCTTCATGAAACAAAAAGAAAAACATGCAATTATCTGATCGGCCATGGGCAGGGAAATTTGAAAAATAATGTCAAAAAGAGCCCCGAACCCCCTTGACCTTGAAGCGCAAAAAAGCGAAAAAACGAATGTCCCTTTCAATTTCGGTCTTCAAGCGGTTCCTTCGGGGACTGTCCGGCCGGACAGGGACAGGCTTCATCCGGCACCTTCGCATCAACTGACGAACAGGACAGAGGCTGAACATGGCACAGTATGTCTCATGCGCATTTCACGGCACGGTCCGCGGCACGCTCTCCGGAACGGAGCGCGGCCACGCCCGCGTCTTCGGCCATGTCACGGGAGGCGCGCGATGAAAATCAGGGAGCAGGGACTGCTGGACGCCTATTCCGAAACGCTGGGAGCCGGCATCGTCAAGACGCTGCTCACCGGCGGCAGCGAGCACATGCTGGCCTCGGTGACGGCTTCGCTCATGGCGAAGGTCACCGGCACGGACGTGACCGGCACCAGAAAGGGCGGCCGCGTCCTGGTGGGGCTGCCCAGAGTGGTGGCCGTGGACGGCAGCATCACCGAGACCTATCTCAAGGTCCTGAAGGAGGAGCGCAGGCGCAATCTCGACGCCGGCAACGGCGTGCGCATCTCCCAGAGCCGCGGGCTCAGGGACGCCTGCTGGCAGCAGGCCGCCTCCAGGCTCTCCAGGGAGGCCTCCGGCCGCGGCCGCGCCAAACGGACCCTCTCCGAGGAGGAGCTGCGCGAGCTCGAGAATGCCGCCGCCCTCGAGGTTTTCAAGAAGTACACCAAGAGCTTTGTGGACGGCCGCGCCCGCGTGCGCCATCCCGGCCTGCGCAGCTGCGAGTCTCTGGACGTGCTGCAGAAAAGCCTGGAGGCCAAAGGCCTCACCTGCACCTGGAACAAGGCCGCCGGCTCGGCCCTGCTGACCTACGACGCCTCGAGGATGAGCCGCTCGCAGTTCATGCAGGCCGTCCTGCCGCTGGCCCACTACCTGAAAGCCTGCGCCGCCTAGGCGGCGCCACATTCCCGGGCAGCATCCCCCGCAGGATCTGCCCCGAGAGCGGCCGGAAAAAAGCCGCACGGAGCCTGAAGGCTCTTTTTTTTGGCCCTGTTTCAGGCCATTGGCTGAGGATGGCCGCGCAGTCCGCGATGAGAGCGGGGAAGGGGCCGGGCCCTTGAGCTCAGGGCCCCCGAAAGGTCGGAGGAAGGCAGGGCGGCTCCGGGAAGGCCCCGGGCCTTGTGTGGACAGGGCGGAGAGCTCTCCGCTATGATGCCCCCGAACACTTTTTCATTCTGGGGGGATAGACATGGGCAAATGCATCGGCGTCATCGGCGGCAGCGGACTGGACAATCCCGACCTTTTCGAGCCCGAGGCCGATCTCGTCTGCGAGACCGCGTGGGGGGCTCCCTCGAGCCCGCTGCTCAAGGGGCGCCTGAAGGGCACCGACATCGAAATCGTCATGCTTGCGCGGCACGGGCGCGAGCACGCCATTCCGCCGCACCGCGTCAATCACCGGGCCAACATCGCGGCCCTGCAGGAGGCCGGCTGCTCGGCCGTGCTGGCCACCACGGCCTGCGGCTCCCTGCGCGAGGATCTGAGCCCCGGCAGTCTGGTGGTGCCGGATCAGTTTGTGGACTTCACCCGCAATCCGATGACCTATTTCGACAGCTTTGCCGGCGTGGGCATGCAGCACACGGTCATGGCCGATCCCTTTGACGCGTCTCTTCGCCGCGCCCTGCTGGACTCCGCAGCAGAGTGCGGCTTCAAGGCCGCGGACGGCGCCACCGTGGTCAGCATAGCCGGCCCGCGCTTTTCCACCAGGGCCGAGTCGCGCATGTTCCGCACCCTGGGCTGCGACATCATCAACATGACCGTGGCTCCCGAATGCATTCTGGCCAACGAGAAGAAGCTTCCCTATGCGGCCATTGCCATGGTCACGGACTACGACTGCTGGAACGTTGACCATCCCGCCCTGGACATAGACGAGATACTGCGCGTCATGGCCGAAAATGTGGACCACATCCTGCAGATTCTGCTGAAGACCTTCCCGAAGATCTAGCGGCGCACAAAAGCCAGAGAATCATG
>JAUNSE010000086.1 GCA_030539415.1 Desulfovibrionaceae bacterium | reverse complement strand
TGGGCCTGTCGCCCAGAAGTTCGGCCGTCCTGCTCGCCTGCCGGGACAACGAGGTCTGCGCCGCTGCCGTTGTCTGCGCCCTGCTCGAGGAGGAGCAGGCCAGGGCCGAAGGCGACCTGCGCCGCGCCCTGGAGCTTTTGCTGAAAAATCCGCACGCCCAGGGCCGGGAGGCGGTGCTCTCCCAGGCCGCCCTCATGCTCGCCCGCAGGGCGCGCCTTCTCGGACAGGGGCAGCCGGCAGGCAGGGCCGCGCCGGGAGCCGGCGTGCTGGCCGCCGAGGCCCTGCGCGTTCTGGCAGATCCCTTCGCCTGCGGCCGTCTGCTGCTGCCAGGCCACGCCGACAGGCTCGTGCTGCGCGGAGCGAGGGCAAGGGACAGGGACATGGACACCGGGCACATGCGCCAGGGGCAGGGCGTTCTGCTGCCGCCGGCCCCGGACGCGGACACCCGTTTTCTTCTGGCGCTCGAGACCATGCTGGCCGACACGGCAAGAGCCGCCGGCCAGTCGCTGGCCTTCGGCACGGTGGGCCTGCACTGCCCGGTTGCGGAAAAGGACGCGCTCGCGGCCCTGGGGGACAGGATTGTTCATGAGCGGGTCTGCGAGGTGCAGGAGAGCGGCAGCGTCCTGCTCCGCGAGGTGACCCGCCTCGACGCCCTTGTTCTCGAGGAGCGGCGCGCGGCGCCGGAAGCCGCGGACGGCGAAGTCATCCGCCGCGCCCTGTGCGGGCACGTCCTGGCCGGCAGTCTGGCCTGCCTGCCCTGGACCGATGCCATCGAGCGCTGGCTCGCCAGACTGCGCTTCGCGGCCGGCGCGCTGGGCGATCCCTGGCCCGTTCTGGACAGGGCGACGCTGGCCGCCCGCCAGGAGGAGTGGCTGCCGGGCCTGCTTGAGGGCGTCACCGGCCTGCGCGCCGTGACATCGGACAGGCTCTTCCAGGCCCTGCGCGCCCTGGTGCCCTGGCAGTGTCTGGCAGGACTTGCCGAAATGGCGCCCGACCAGTGGACTTCGCCCGCGGGCCGCACCCATCCGGTGCGCTATGACGAGGAGCAGCCCTGCTGCGAGGTGAAGCTGCAGGAATGCTTCGGACTCGGCTCGACCCCGCTTCTGTGCGGCAAGGTCCCGCTGACGCTGCACCTTCTCTCTCCCGGGGGCGCCAGACTGGCCTCCACAAGGGATCTGCCCTTTTTCTGGAAAGAGGTATATCCTTCCGTCCGGTCGGAAATGCGGGGCCGCTATCCGCGCCATCCATGGCCCGAGGACCCGCTGACCGCCCTGCCCACGGCCCTCACTCAGAAGGCCCTCCGCGCAAGAGGGCTCGCCTGAGCGGGCATGCCGGCCGTACGCCGCCTCTCCCAGGCTGGCGCAGGCTTTTCCCCTGTGCGCCGGCGCAGCCCCGTCCCATTGCGACGGAGCGGGCATCTGTCCCATGGAAAGCCGGCTGTCTCCCCCGCAGCGGGCGCGGACCAAAGTCCTCCGGGGCCTGGATCCGGCCCATCCGGCGGCGCAGGAATCCTTTCCTGTGCGAGACCTGTTCCCTTTCATCTCCATTCAGGAGCTCCCATGCTTAAACGCAGCTTCGTCCCCTTTCTCGTTCTTCTGCTGAGCCTGTTCATCACCGCCCAGGCTCAGGCCTACACGGCCGACATCGCCATCGATCAGCAGGTCGTTCCGCTGGAGCGCAACGGCCAGAAGCTCTACCTCGAGCGCATGACCGTGGCCCAGACCGCGCCCGCCAAAAACATTCTGCTCGTGCACGGCCTGACCTACTCCTCCCACGAATTCGACGTTGACTACGCCGACTACAGCCTCGCCCGCTACCTGGCCACCCAGGGCTACGCGGTCTGGCGTCTCGACGTGGCCGGCTACGGCTCTTCCGCCGATGTGAAGGACGGCTTCATGCCCAACTCCGACTACGCCGCCGAAGACGTGGCCGCCGCCGCGAAGCTCATCATCGAGCAGTCCGGCCAGAAGCAGATCGACGTGCTCGGCTGGAGCTGGGGCACCGTGACCAGCGGCCGCTTTGCCGCGAAGCACCCTGAAATGGTCCGCAAGCTCGTGCTGTACGCCCCCATCCTCGTGGGCCTCGGCGAATACGATGTGACCAAGCCCTTCAACGAGAACACCTGGGTCCACGCAGCCGGCGACTTCCAGGTCACCGCTTCCGGCGACATCGACTACAGCATCACCGATCCCGCCGTCGTGGCCACCTTCCAGTCCAACGCCTGGCGCTACGACAAGGACTCCAGCCCCAACGGCGGCCGCAAGGATCTGCTCGTGAAGGGCGACGTGCGCCTCATTCCCTTCGAGAAGATCTCCGTGCCCACCCTGGTCATCTGCGGCGACAAGGACCCCTACCTGAACATGGACAGCATCCGCAAGGCCATGCCCGAGCTCGCCTCCAAGGAAAGCAAGCTCTTCGTCATCCCCGGCGCGGCCCATGCCATGATGATGGAAAGGCCCTACTACAAGCTGTTCCGCGAAACCGTTGTCGACTACCTGAAGTAGCCGCCGCCCGCCGGACGGGCAGGAAGGCAGAACCGTGAAACTCTCCATCAGATTCAACGAACAGGTCCGCCATTACGGCACGACCGGCCGCGGCATCAGCGCCAGGGAAAACATCGTCATCAAGACGACCAAGGCCCTGCACCTGCTGTGCGCCACGGCCTGGGCCGGCGGCGCCTTCTCCATGCAGGCGCTGAGCTATCTGCGCCTTACGCAGGGGCTCGATCCGGCGACGGCCGCCACGGTGGCCTTCTGCAGCCACTACATCGACACATGGGTGGTCATGCCCGGCCTTGCCGGCTGCATCATCACGGGACTCTTCTATTCCTGCTGCACGTCCATCGGCTTCGTGCGCTACTTCTGGATCGGCTACAAGTGGGTCATCTCCTGCTGCGCGGCCTTCTGGGGCACCCTCTTCTGGAGCCCGCTGGGCGACGAGCTCATCGCGTACTGCGAGCCGCTCGGCTGGGGCCTCGCGCCCCTGCTGCGCTTCATCCGCTCCTGCCTTCTGCCCGAGTCCTTCTGGCAGGCGGTCATGCAGACGGTGCTGATCTTCACCATGCTGCTCATCTCCGTCTACCGGCCCCTGCACTGGAAGCATCTGGTGCGCAGGCTCACGGCGAAGCAGCGCAGTTCTGAAGAAGAAGACTAGCCGAAAGACAGATCCATCAGGGCCCTCCGCCGCGAAAGCGACGGGGGGCCCTTTCTCTTGCCGGCCGGAGATTTCTGTCCGCCGCAGGCCCGCTGCCTAGAAGTCCATTGTCTCGCCGTCCATGGGAATCAGGACACGTTCGGTCAGCCCCTTCTCGGCGCAGAAGGCGCGCACATCCGCCCGGCCCGTGGTCATGTGGTTAACGGCGTCCATGTGCACGGTCACAATCTTCGCGGACGGGGCGGCCTGGCAGGCGCGAAGCACGTCCTCCTTGTCCATGATGATTCTGGGGTCGGCCGCATAGCGCTCGCCGCTCAGCGAGGCCGCGCCGGTGTTGAGCACGATGACATCCGGGCGGTGCAGGGCCAGCGCCTCTTCCACGCCCTTGAACCAGACCGTGTCGGCGGCGACATAGACGGATTTCACGCCCGGGGCGGAAAAGACCATGCCCATGACCGGGTCGAGCGAGGCGCGGCGGGACTCATCGGCCATCACCGTCTCCGAGCCGTGCCTGCATGCCGTTCTGGCCAGACTTATGGCGCCGATGCGGTCGCTCTGCTTCAGGACGCGGACATCGGTGAAGCCCTGCGAGCTGACAAGACGTCTGTCCGCCTCGTTCTGCACGTAGACGGGCATGCCCTTCGGCAGCAGCTCCTGCGCGGCCCTGTCCCAGTGGTCCTCGTGCGTGTGGGTCAGAATGACCGCATCGACATCCTGCAGGACCTCGCTGACAGGCATGGGCAGCGGCACGGTCGGATTGCGCAGCTCGCTGTGATAGGTGCCGGCAAAACCGGGCCAGGCACCCTGCCCGGCAAGCATGGGGTCGAGCAGCACCGTCGTTCCGCCATGGGAAATCTTAAGCGTTGCGTTGCGGACAAGGCGGACAGAAATACCATCCTCTCCGTCCGCGCAGCGCGCCCCTGCGGGCAGGGTGAAGAGGCAGAAAGCCAGCATGAGGCAGACAATCGGAAACATTCTTTTCATTACGCACCTCCTTTGTGCTGCCGGCACAATGCCCGAATCGCCCAGCGGCAGATACTGGCCCGAATGCCAATTATCGACAATATCGGGCCATCCGGATATGCTTCTCCGCAGGCCGCGGAGTACGGCCAGGAGCATGCCATGTCCCGCCTTTTAACAGCCGTGGTCGGCTATCCCGATTTTGACCCCTTCGTCTTTTCCATTCCCGGTGCCGTCTTTGCCGGAGCCGCCGCCGAACAGCACTTCAGACTGATCACGGTGACCGGGGACGGCGGTCCCATAAGCTCCGGTGCGCTGACCCTGCATCCCGACGGAGATCTCTCCCTGGCGGACGCAGCGGATCTGGTGATTGTGCCGGGCTGGCACGATCTGGACGAGCGCCCCTCCCCGGCCCTGGTCTCGGCCCTGATCAGAGCCCACGAGCGCGGCGCCTGGGTGGCCGGCCTCTGCTACGGCGCCTATCCGCTGGCCTATGCCGGACTGCTGGACGGAAGAGCGGCCTCGACGCACTGGATGGCCGAGGAGGACTTCCGCCGGCGCTTCCCCAAAGCCCTGCTCAACGCCAACTCACTCTATGCCGAGCAGGATCGCGTGGTCACCTCGGCCGGCGTCGGTGCCGGCGTGGACTGCTGCCTCTTTCTGGTGCGGCAGTTCTGCGGCATCAGAACGGCCAACAGACTGGCCCGCGCCATCGTCATGCCGCCGTACCGGGAGGGAGGACAGGCGCAGTACATCGAACGGTCCGCGGACAGCGCGCGGACGGACGACCGTCTGCGCCCGGTGCTGGACCACATGCTGGCACACCTTGATGGTGAACTCGGGCTCGACGCGCTCGCGAAACTGGCCGGCATGAGCCGGCGCAGCTTCACAAGGCACTTTGCGCGGGCCGCGGGCATGCCCTGCGGCGCATGGCTGACCGTCCAGCGCCTCAGAGCCGGCTGCGAGCTGCTCGAGTCCACCGACCTTTCCATTGAGGAGATAGCGGAGAAGATCGGCTTTCACTCCTCTGGCCTCTTCAGACAGCATTTTGCCAGAATGTACCAGGTCTCCCCCACGGCCTGGCGCCGGAGCTTTCAGGGAGACCGCGCGGCTGAAGCCGGGACCCGGCAGGCTGCGGTCAGAAAGACTCCCCGTCCAGACCGGCCCTGACCAGGGCCCGGGCGTACGGGGTCCGGGGACCGGCAAGCAGCGCCTCCGTCTCCCCCTGCTCCACGCAGCGCCCGTTCTGCAGAATCAGCACTCTGTGGCAGAAGCCGCGCGCAAGGCGCAGGTCGTGGGTGATGAACAGACAGGCCATGCCGCGGGCGGCAAGCCGTCCGGCCAGCAGGCGCAGTATCTGAAACTGCAGGCTGCGGTCCAGTGAGGAGGTTGGCTCGTCCAGCACCAGCAGGTCCGGCTGAACGGCCAGGGCCCGGGCTATGGCCGCACGCTGCCTCTGCCCGCCGGAGAGCTCGTGCGGATATCGTCCGCCCCAGGCCGGATCAAGCTCCACTTCGGCGAGAGCCGCGGCTGCAATGTCCGCCTTCTCGGTCCGGCCGAGGCGGCGCCCGGCATGGGCCTCGACACCTTCGGTCACAATGTCGGCCAGGGTCATGCGCGGACTCAGCGATGAGAAGGGATCCTGAAAGACCACCTGCATGTACCGGCGCAGGGCGCGCAGCGCTTCCGGTTTCAGCGCGCGCGGATCACGCCCCAGAAAGCGCAGGCCTCCTTCGGAGGAAATGAGGCCGAGCACGGCCAGAGCCAGCGTGCTCTTGCCCGAACCGCTTTCGCCCGCAACGCCCAGGCACTCCCCGCGGTCAAGCGCGAGGCTCACCCTGTCCACGGCCCGGAAGGCGCCGCGGGGCCGGCCGAACAGCCCCCGTCCGCGCGCAAAGGAAACTGTGAGCTTATCCAGCTCGAGCAGGCGCTCGCGCGGCCCCCGCAGCGGCACGGTCCGGCAGTCCGGCACCTCGAGCAGCCGGCGCGTGCACGGATGCGCGGGTGCTGCGAACAGTTTCGCCGCGCTGCCGCTCTCCACCACGCGGCCGTCCTGCATGACATGCACCCGTCCGGCAAAGCGGCGGGCGATGCCGAGGTCATGGGTCACCAGGAGCACGGCCATGCCGAGCCTTCGGCGCAGCTCGTCGATGAGCCGCAGGATGCCGGTCTGCACCAGGGCGTCCAGGGCCGTGGTGGGCTCGTCCGCCAGCAGCAGGCGCGGGCTGCAGGCCAGAGCCATGGCCAGCATCACGCGCTGCCGCTGCCCGCCCGAGAGCTCGTGCGGAAAGGCCCTGATGATGCGCTCGCCGGCTGGCAGGGAGACCATCTCCAGCAGTTCGGCCACGCGCGCCCTCCGTCCGTCCGCGGACAGTCCGGAATGCACCCGCAGGACCTCGTCGATCTGCCGCCCGGCCCGGTGCCGGGGAGTGAGGCCGGCCAGAGGGTCCTGAAAGACCAAGCCCAGCACGCGGCCGCGCAGGGAGCGCATCCGTTCCTCGGTGGCTGCCAGCAGATTCTCGCCGTCCAGCCGGACCGCGCCCTGCGGGATTTCGGCGTCTGGAGGCAGCAGACGCACGATGGAGCGGGCCGTCAGGGTCTTGCCCGAGCCGCTCTCGCCCACCAGGGCCGCCATCTCCCCCTGCCCGATTGCCAGGGAGACGCCGCGCACGGCCTCGCGGACGCCCTCCGGCCCGCGGAAGCGCACATGCAGGTCCTCGATCTCAAGAAAGTCGCTCATGCCGCGCCCTCCCGCCGTTCACCCGCTTCGGGGCCGGCAGAGCGACCGTCCATCTCTTCCGCCCGCCCTGCCGGCAGCGGCGCGGCGGAAGGGTCAAGCGCGTCGCGCACGCCCTCGCCTATCAGGACCTGCATGGACAGCATGGCTGTGAGCAGGACGAAGACAGACAGGCCTATCCAGGGCGCGAAGAGGTTGTTCTTGCCCTGGGCAATCATCTCGCCGAGAGAGGGATACTCAGGCGGCAGGCCGAAACCCAGAAAATCCAGCGCCGTCAGGCCGGTGATGGAGCCGCCGACGACAAAGGGCAGCATGGACAGGGCTGCCGTCAGGGCGTTGGGCAGCACATGGCGGGCGAGGATGCGCATTCGTCCGACACCCAGGGCTCTTGCCGCTGTCACGTACTGCATGGAGCGCACCCTGAGGCATTCCCTGCGCACCGCTGGCACGAGCCGCATCCAGCCGAAGAGCAGCATGACGCCGAACAGCAGCCAGAAGGACATGCGCACCGAGGCCGAGACAATGATCAGCAGATAGAGCACGGGCACGCCGTTCCAGATCTCCATGAAGCGCTGACCGAAAAGGTCGGTCCGGCCGCCGAGATAGCCCTGAAGGGCGCCCGCCGCCATGCCTGCCGCCGAACTCGCGCAGGCCAGCAGCAGACCGAAGAGGACCGACAGTCTGAAGCCGTACAGCAGTCTGGCCAGCACGTCCCTGCCCTGATCGTCGGTGCCGAGCCAGTTGCCCTCCCCCGGCGGCAGAGGGAAGCTGCCCTCGCGGGCGAAATTGATGGTCTG
>JAUNSE010000618.1 GCA_030539415.1 Desulfovibrionaceae bacterium | reverse complement strand
CAGGGCTCGTACCAGTGCACGGAGCACATGCTCTGGCTGAACTGCGGCGCGTAATGGTCGTCCAGCATGATGAAGCCCGTGCGCAGCGCGTCCGCGTGGAAGGGCGGCAGAGGCTTCTGTTCCAGACGGCTGCGGATGAGCCGCACCATGCGTTCGCACAGGCCGGGGAAGCGGACTTCCGCGCCCGGTTCGGCCAGGGGCGAGGGCAGCGCGTCAATCTCCTTGAGGATTCTGTTTCTCAGGGCGCGCAGCCGGTCCATGAGGCCGGCGTCGATGGGCTCGGCGGTTTCCAGCCAGTCGCGCAGCATCTCCAGACGCTCCACGAAGGTCTGGCGGACCATGCGCCGGGCCAGGGTGTTGAGGGACACGCCCTGGGTGCTCAGGCCCTTCGTGGCCTCGCCCCAGGCGCTGTCGATGCGTTCCTCGAGCTCCTTGTCGTCCAGGGTCCAGCCGTCCTCTCCGAAACTGCCGTAGTCCTCGAGAATGAGTCTGGCCAGATCCCGCTGCGAGCCGTCATTGGCGGCGGCCGCGGACAGGGCCTCGTGCATGTCGCTCTGCGGTCCGAACCAGCGGCTCAGAAGCTCCGGGATGCCGTGCATGTAGGTCTTGATGCCCGGCGTGGGCACAAGCTCGGCGGCCCGCTTCTGCAGGGCCTGCATGATCTGCTTCTGCTCGTCCGCGTCCTCGAGCTGGGCCAGAACGGCCGGCGAGAAGGAGCGGGGATCGGTCTGCTTCAGCTCCAGCAGCAGGGTGAACAGGGGCTTCAGGGCGCCGAAGGCCGGGAAGTAGGTCTCGAAGTCCGAGAGGCAGTCCCTGGCCTGATCGGTCAGCGTGAAGTCCCGGTAGCCGGACGGGGCGAACAGGGCGTGCATGTAGGCGGCCAGCGCCAGACTCTGCCTGGCGGCGCCGCATCCGGCAAAGACGTTGTTCAGATTGTAGCCGGCATAGCTGTCGGGTTCGGCCGCGATGCCGCAGGCCAGAGAGAGCTCTCTGGCCAGACGCTCGCATTCGGGCATCTTCTGCTGCAGGCAGGCCGCCTGCAGCAGCATGAGGGCCTGGGCCGCCCTGGACTGGAACGAGGCCGGGGAAACCGCATCCCCTCCGTCCGCGCTCTCCGCCGCCGGGTCCGCGGGCGCGTCCAGCAGGCGCAGGGCCAGATCGCGGATTTCGGTGTCCGGAGGCATGTTCGGCTCCTCGGCGAGGCTGGCGGCAAGCCGGGCAATGAGCCGGATTTCGGAAGGCTCGCCGTCATTGTCACCGGCGGCGTCCGGCAGGGACGCGCCGGCGCCGCTGTCCGGGGAGCTGCCGGTCATGCCGTCGTGCGGGTCGGCATGCTCGGAAGAAAGCGCCTCATTCGGGACGGAAGTCTCCAGAGAGACGGAGCCGGAAGACGGCCCGGCGGCAGGTACGGAAGAGGAGGTTGCGGTGTCGGTGAAAGAGCCCGCGTCCGTTCCTTCTGGTTCCGCATCCGTGCCGGCGGCCGTGTCCGCGCCCGCCGCGGCATCGGGG
>JAUNSE010000085.1 GCA_030539415.1 Desulfovibrionaceae bacterium | reverse complement strand
AACAAAGGGAGACTTGAGGGTTATTCATCTCTAATCAGAAAAAATTTGCTAATAACAGAGGAAGGTATACTTTTTCTGTTGACATAAGGCCGTGCCTTTTTTTATGTGACTTCTCCAAGAGGCCTGTACAGCCGTTTTGAGAGAAACGACCGTCGGCATCGGGAGCCTGGAGTCCGCCGGGATCCCCATGGGGAGGCCGCAAGGCCGCTCCGACCATCGTGGTTCATGCCGCCGTCAGACCCGCCTCCAGTCAGGAAAGGCAGGTGCACAGCTGACGGAGGGAAACGTCCGTGGACTCGTCCCTCCTCTTTGGCAGGCAGGATGTTGATTTTAACCAGGAAAATATGGAGGCTGCGTTTCCGGCCCTTTTCAAGGGAAAACCTCGCAGTTTTTTACTATGACGAAAGCAGAACTGATTGCCAAGATCGCCGACAAGGCCGGCTTCGAGCATAAGAGTGACGCCGACAAGGCTCTGACGGCTACCATCGACGCTCTTCGCGAAGCGCTCGTCGCCGGTGACACCGTCACCCTGACCGGCTTCGGCACCTTCAAGGTCGTCAGCCGCGCTGCCCGCAAGTGCCGCAATCCCCGCACCAAGCAGGAGATGGATGTGCCCGCTTGCAAAGTGGCCAAGTTCACCCCCGGCAAGCAGCTGAAGGACTCCATCCAGTAGTCGTCAGCCTATAACGGAGAGATGGCAGAGTGGCCGATTGCGGCGGTCTTGAAAACCGTTGAGGGGCAACCCTCCAGGGGTTCGAATCCCTTTCTCTCCGCCATATATTTGAAATAATACAGACTTGCATGTTTTATATATAGGTATGCAAGTCTGTATTATTTTTTTTTGTGATTTTTTTGTCCGGATGCAATGCTGTCCGGTGTGTCTGCCGTCCTCTGAGACAGCATATTTGTGTATGTGGCTGACGGTATCAGGTTCGGGTTGCCGGCGATGCCAGAAAATACTGCTGGAGCGGCAGGCCCTGGGCAAAAGCAGAAGGTTGCGCGGGTGCGGCGGTTTCTGCGAGAGTGTGAGGTTGAAGCGAAAACAGTCACGAAACAGTAGACAGAAAAAAAGCGTGTTGTTTTTTCGGTTTTCTTGACCCGAAAAATTTTGGGAGGCTATTTTGGCGTCAAATGGGTGTTCCCCTGTCGGGGCCCTGAATTTCCGTCAAGGAGCTAGACATGTTTCGTTTTCTGCGTGTCAATATGTCCACCAAAAAGTGCTCGTTCGAGCCCGTGCCGGAAGAGTATGCCGGTCTCGGCGGCCGCGCTCTGACATCGACCATTGTTGCGCGCGAAGTCAATCCTATCTGCACGCCTCTCGGCCCCCACAACAAGCTGGTTTTTGCTCCGGGCTTGCTTGGGGCGACCAACAGCCCCAATTCCAACCGCATTTCTGTCGGCTGCAAGAGCCCGCTGACCGAGGGCATCAAAGAATCCAACTCCGGCGGACAGCCTGGCGGGCATCTTGCCAAACTAGGCATCCTGGCCATCATTGTGGAAGAGATGGCCGCAGAAGGCGAATGGTGGCAGCTCGAACTGAGTATGAACGAGGCCCGTCTTGTTCCGTCAAACGTGGGCGGACTGAACAATTTCGATGCTGTAGCAAAGCTGGTTGAGCAGTACGGTTCGAACTGCAGCTATGTGACCATAGGCCGTGCCGGTGAATTCAAACTGACAGCTGCCAGCATTGCCTTCACAGATCGCGAACTGCGTCCCCAGCGTCATGCCGGAAGAGGCGGTGTGGGGGCTGTCATGGGCTCAAAGGGACTCAAGGCCATTATTATTGACCCCACAGGCGGCAAAAATCATCCCCTTGTTGACGAGAAGGCGTTCAAGGAAGCGTCCAAGCGCTTTGCCAGGGCGCTGACCAGCCACCCTATCACCGGCAAGGGGCTTGCCGAGTACGGCACTGCCGTGCTCGTAAACATTCTGCACGAGGCGGGCGGTCTGCCTACCCGCAACTTCACTGTGGGACGTTTCGAGGGGCATGAAGCCGTATCCGGTGAACGCATGAATGAACTCACCAAGAAGCGGGGCGGCGAAGGGGCCGTGGCTCATGGCTGCATGAGCGGCTGCATCATACGCTGCAGCGGCATTTTCCCCGATGCCGCGGGCAAGTTCAAAAGCAAGTGGCCCGAATACGAAACCCTCTGGTGCTTCGGCCCCCACAGCAATATTGATGACCTTGAGCTCATATGCACTTTTGACCATATGTGCGATGACATCGGCGTGGACACCATTGACGTGGGTGTGGCCATTGGTGTGGCCATGGCCGGCGGCGGCATTCCGCTCGGTGATGGAGAGGCCGTCCTTGAGGCCATGAAGGGCATCAGCGAAGGAACTCCCCTCGGCCGTGTCATTGGCTGCGGAACAGCCACAACCGGTCGAGTTTTCGGTGTGCGGAGAGTGCCCTGTGTCAAGGGACAGAGTCTGCCTGCCTATGATCCGCGCGCCGTCAAGGGTGTTGGCGTCACGTATGCCACCACACCCATGGGGGCGGACCATACTGCCGGCTATGCGGTGACAGCAAATATCCTGAGCTGCGGAGGCCAGGTTGATCCGCTGAAGAAGGACGGGCAGATCGAACTCTCGCGAAATCTGCAGATTGCGACCGCCTCTGTGGACAGCGTCGGTCTGTGCCTGTTCACAGCCTTCGCCATTCTTGACGTGCCGGACGCCCTCCCGGCCATTGTGGACATGCTGAATGCCAAGTTTGGCTGGAAGCTAACGGGGGATGACGTGGTTACGCTGGGACAGCGCATCCTGTCCACGGAAATAGAGTTCAACCGTCGCGCGGGCATTACCGAAGCCGCGGATCATCTGCCCGATTTCTTCACAGACGAGCCTGTGGCTCCTCATAATACCACTTTTGACTTCACGCACGAGGAACTTAAAACTACCTTCAACTGGATTGACAGAAAGTAGCGCCCGGCGTCAGCGGTTCGGGGTGGCAATATCCCGCCCTGAACCGCATGCACGGCGCACATGCGGGTCCTGAATCCACAGACAGGAGTGTTCCTTATGAGCATTGAAATCAGACTCAGCACCACGCTTCGCGACATTGTACCTGGTTATGAGCCGGAAAAGGGACTGAGGGCAGAACTGGCGCCGGGAGAGGAGAACGTCAGTGCCGCTCTACTGGCTGCACGAATTGGCATACCGGACGCACAGATCAAGATCATCATGGTGAACGGCCGTCAGAGCAAGCGTGAAACCGTTGTGCGAGACGGGGATCGTGTCGCCTATTTTCCGGCAGTTGGCGGGGGATAAAGTCTCATTACAGGTTTCTGTTTTATGTATATGAGATGAAATACAGTAATCAGGTTAGTATTGGTTTGAAAAGAATATGAAAAATTTTCCCGACAGGGAATATTTGCAGGCCCTGCTGGGCTCCTTCCTTGAAGCTTCGCGCAGTGTGCCCTGCGTGGGGCTGGCCGGAACGCGCTACTTGGCTCAGCGCCTCGGACTGACGGAATGCGAGACCATGCAGGGCCTGCTCCATCAGGATATATGGCCGAAGCGCTTTCTGCGCAACAGGGACAGCTTTTGTGCTGAGGCACAGGCTCGCCTGCTTGGCTCCCGGGTGCTTGTTGCCGGGTGCGGAGGGCTTGGCGGACATCTGACCGGTCTTCTCGCCCGACTGGGAGTTGGGGCTTTCGTGCTGTGCGACTATGACGTTTTTGACGAAAGCAATCTCAACAGGCAACTGTTCTGCACGGAAAAAACGGTTGGTCTGCCCAAGGTCGAAGTCTGTCGGGACAGGCTGATGGAAATCGCTTCCTATCTGGATGTGCGCATTTTTCCCGGGCGGCTGGACAGTGGCAACCTGGAGGACCTGCTGAAGGGAACAGATGCCTGCGCTGACTGTCTGGATTCTGTAAGCGGCAAGCAGATGCTGAAGGCCGCAGCCGACAGGGTGGGTGTGCCCTATCTGCACGGAGCAGTTGACCGGCATGAAGGCCTGGCCTACTGCTCGGGAGGCGGGGGGCAGCCGACTTCATCTTTGTATGCCGCGCAGACGGCTGGTGATGGCGAAAGCGCCGCCGCCCATGTGCTTACTGTAGCCGGCACGGCCGTTCTCATGGCCTCCCTGCTGCTCAGAGATGTTCTGGCGATAACAGCGACAGGCCAGACGCGGGAGCAGCATCTGTTTCATCTTGATGTGTCTCTGCCGGAACTTGAGCGCTTTGTCATGGAACAGGACATGCGATGATCCCATGCGACTGCATGGCGGAATGTAAGCACCCGCCTGCAACGCTCAACCGGGCGGGTTAATTGCCGTGGTACTCCCATAGAATATTGCCGGTTCGGCTGGTTCCGTAGCCGCCCATGGCATCCACTCTTCGTTTGAATTCCGCCGAGCGAATGACTTCCAGAAGCGCCAGGATTCGCCTGTCCTGCGCATAGCGGAGTGGAATCACGAGATCATATTCCTCGATGCCTACGGGAATGAAGTCCAGTTTCAGGGCCACAGCGGCGGAACGGACTCCGAGGCCGGCGTCGGCCCTGCCGGACAGCACGGCCGCAGCCACGTTCATATGCGTGTATTCCTCGTCCCGGTAACCGCTGATGCGAGACGGAGAGAGGCCGAGTCGTCTCAGCTCGTAGTCCAGCAGCACGCGTGTGCCGCTCCCGCGCTGACGGTTGATGAAACGCACGGCGGAATCCCCGTCACGACACAGGTCGCGGAAGTCCCTTATCGCCAGCGGATTGCCTGGCATGACTATAAATCCCTGCTCCCTGTCCACCAGATGCACCAGTATGGCCGGTTCGCCTTTCAGGTGCTCCCGAATTGCGGCTCTGTTGTAGACACCTGTTGCGCCGTCCAGCAGATGACTGCCGGTCAGATGACACTGTCCCTTTTTCAGGGCCAGCAGTCCGCCCAGGGAGCCAACATGAGCCGAGGTCAGACTGAAGCCGGGATGAGAGCGGCGCAGCAGGCTGTCCATGAGGTCCAGCGAGTTGTCATGACTGCCTATGATAAGCAGGGCGCCCTCGATCTGCTCTCTGGAGCGCAGAAGTTCGACTTCGACCTTTTCTCCTGCATTGATGCCCTCGCAGTCGCGGGCAATACGTATAATGCCGTCAGCGCGTGAAAGGCTCGTCACAGTTCCGGCTCCCCTGGGCAGAGGCACGGCAAAGCATGTGTCATCCACCAGACCAAGCTTCACACGCACCCGCTCCTCCATACCGGGGCGTGATGGCAGCGGATTGCAGGGTACCGCCTGCATGAACTCCCTGCGCCGGACATGGCGCTTCTGCCAATGGGCAAGAAGCGGCAGGACAAACTCCTCAACGGCCACAATGCCGGAAACGGGATATCCCGGGGTGCCGATTGCAGGCACTTCCCGGCCGCATGCCCGTACGACGCCCAGCACCGTGGGTTTGCCCGGCATGACGGCCACGCCGTGCACAAGCACTTCACCCATGCCGGCAATGACATCCGGCGTGTAGTCCCTGCTTCCGGCTGATGAGCCGGCATTCATCATGATAAGATCGGCACCTTCCGCCACTGCTTCCGATATGGCTGCAGCAATTGCCTGCGGATCATCGGGAACAATAGATCTGGTTTCTGGCAATCCCCCGGCATCACGTATCATGGCGGAAAAGACGAGAGAGTTGAACTCGGGCAGTGCCCGCCCGGCCCTGAGATCCTCCTCTCTGGCCTCCTCCAGGCTGACAATTTCCGAGCCGCTGGGGATGATGGCAACTTTGGGTTTTCTGAAGACTGTCGGGCGAAGCACACCGGCGCAGGCAAGAGCTCCCAGTTCCGAAGGGCCTATTTCCACGCCTGGCGGAAGAATAATTTCCGTGGCGACCATGTCTTCCCCGAGCTTGCGCACATGCTGCCACGGAAAAGCGGCTCTTTCCGTGACAACCGCGGCACCTCCGTCCTCGACATTGAGATGCTCGACCATGATGACAGCGTTGCATCCTGACGGAAGAGGATGGCCAGTATTGATCCAGAAGGCTTTTTTGCCAATTTCCAGCCTCAGAGGCGTTCTGGTCGAGGCGGTGAAAGTGTCTTCGGCCAGCACGGCCACACCATCCATGGCCGCACCGTGAAAAGCCGGAGAGGAACGCAGGGCTTCGACGGGGCGAGAAATAACCCGGTGCAGCGCAGCGGAAAGAGGAATATTTTCTTCTCCTGGAGAGACATTCAGTTCTTCAAGACGGTCAAACCAGATGGTTCTCGCCTCTTCAGGAGTTTTCATGGTCAGATATGCATGGCGTGCCATGGAATGGAATCCTCACTGCAGAAGTTCCGCATAGACGGTTTCACCGGCGTACAGTCCCTCGCTGTTTTCCGGGCAGACAACAAGCGCATCCGCTGCTACCAGGCCGCAAATCAGTCCGGATGGGGCGGATACGGGATGGGCCAGCCAGCCGCTGTCCTTTCTTTCCAGACGGACGCGTATGTAGTCCCTGCGTCCCTGGGCGGAGGCAACGGCTCTGGAAAGAATGGCCGGCACCCCCGGTACAGCCTTTTCCGAGCCGCCCTGCAGTCGCAGCAGCAGGGGCAGCAGAAACGCCCGGGCACAGACAAGGGCGCTCGTCACATGGCCAGGCAGCCCCATAAGGCATTTTGTGTCGGAGGATGCGAGAATGAAGGGTTTGCCGGGACTGATAGCGGCTCCATGTACAAGCAGTTCGCTATCCGGCATGGAGGTGAAGATATCCACTGTGTGGTCGCGCATTCCGGCGGAGGAGCCGCCGGAGACAAGAATGATGTCCGCCTTGCACAGAGCGTTCCGCACACTTTCTTCAAGAAGGCGTATATCGTCGCGGACGATACCCTCGAAACGAACTCGAGCGCCGGCCAGGCGGCACAGGGCGCCCAGGGAATGGGAATTGACATCGCGCACCTGTCCTTTGGCGGGGCTGCTGGAGAATGGCACCACTTCATCGCCAGTGGAGATGATGGCGACAAGGGGTTTGCGCGCCACCTCCACCTGCTCTATGCCGAGAGCCGCCAGCAGGCCGATTTCCTGGGGACGCAGGCGGCAGCCCGCCGTGAGGACAGTTGCTCCCGCTGCGGCGTCCTCGTTGTGCATGAGAACATGATCTCCCGGAGCCTGTGTGCGTATCAGTTCAACAAGCGTGTCGCTGACGGGCCGGGAATACTCCACCATGACCACGGAGTCCGCCCCATCGGGCAGCATGCCTCCTGTAAGAATGCGAGCTGTCTGCCCTTCCTGCAGACGGAATTCCGGGGTACGCCCCATCGGGCAGTCTCCCGTGCACTCGAGCAGTGCGGGAGAGCCCTCCTGGGCGCCGAAGACATCTCTTGCGCGAACGGCGTAGCCGTCCACAGTGGAGCGGTCGAACCCCGGCAGATCTTCTGGAGCGGTCAGGTCATGCAGGAGATATCGTCCCGCGGCATCATCGAGGGGAACAAGTTTTCCTGGAAGGCGAGGAAACCTGTTCAGAAGACAGAGCACCTCATCCATCGATTTGAGTGTCAGAAAGGATTTCATCGGTATACCAGCCGCCTCTTTCCCCGCAGGGGAAGAGCAACGAAGCCTCCTTGAGAGTGAAATCTGCCGGCCTTGGACAGCTTGCCTTCAGACTATCTTGCGCAAAGCGAAATGTCATCTTTTTTTTCAGTTTCATGACAATAGAGGAAACAGACTCGACTATCCTGTTTTAATTGTTGGTGTAATAGTTGATTTTGCCGCGAAAAACATTATCCTAAATTTCCACCAAACGGGGAATGGAG
>JAUNSE010000617.1 GCA_030539415.1 Desulfovibrionaceae bacterium | reverse complement strand
CTGAGGGAAGTACCTGGGGAGGACAAACGCCGCCGTCCACATGTCGTAGAGACGCTTCTTCTTCTGCCATTCGGCCGAGGCGCGCCAGTTGCAGAAGGCCTCCTCCCGCTTCTCCATGTCGGCCATAGTGTCCGCGGGCATCTCATCAAATTTCACCGTTCGGACAAGTTCTGCCAGTTTCTTGAGGTCCTGCTCGAACTGATCCTTCAGGAGAGAGTTCGACAGCATCATCTCAAACTGCTTGGCATTCCGCTTCTTGAGATTGGTGCAGGCCTTTTTGTCGTCCCCTTCAAGCGCGGCATAGGCCTCCGCGGGGATGCCCTTTTTGATGTGCTCGGCAGTCGTGCCCAGCAAACTGTTGGCGCAGACAAGGTGATGGTCCAGGAAGTGCAGGGGCTTGCCGGCCTCGTGCGTTTCCAGCCAGAGACCGACCTTGCACAACTCCAAGGACATAGCGTTGATGTCGATGCCGTAGATGCAGCGGCCGGCCACGTCGCGCAGGGCTCTGCGCTGCTCGGCAGGGGCGGGCTCGGTGTCGCCGGTGCGGATCTGGGCCAGACGTTTGGCCACACGGCGAGCCGCGGCCAGCAGGAAGTGTCCGCTGCCGCAGGCCGGGTCGCAGATTTTGAGGTCGAGCAGGGCCGCTTCCGGATTGTCCGCGTCCCTCACGGCCTGGTCTATGACTGGGTCCAGAGCTGTCTCCAGCAGACTTTCGATAAGCTGGGTCGGTGTGTAGTAGGAACCAGTGGTTTTGCGATCGTTGCCCTGCACCTGCTTCAGTTCAAAGGTCGTCTGCGTCAGCTCTGGATGCAGTTCCAGCAGGGACTCGTAGACGGAGCCCAGTTCCTGAGCGCCGAGATGGCGCCAGTCGATGGGACGCATTTCAAAGTTGTAGCGGGTGAAGGCCAGTCTGCGGATGGCCTCGAGCAGGTCGGCATTCCTGAGGCGCAGCCCCTGCAGGTCCGGCATGATCTCATCGGACCAGAGAAATCCGCCCATGGGCAGGATGTCCAGCTGGGCGCAGCCTTCAGGCCGGCCCAGAGCGCTCATGACAAGCTTCACGCCCTCCCAGAGGTCATGATGCTTGGTACCCTTGCTGATTGCGGAGAGTCTGCGCAGATGCATGAGGGAGTAGAAGCGGCGGTAGCGGTCGCGGCTTGCCTGCGAGGCGCCCGGAGCCAGCAAAAGACCCCTGTCCTCCACCACAAAGAGGAAGATGAGGCGGTAGGCCAGCCTCTGCAGCTGATGGTAGTAGGCCTGCACACCCAGGGTGCCGGTGGAAAGCTTGTCCCTCAGTTCGGCATTGGCGTCGATGAAGCCCTGGCCCAGCGCCTCGATGGTCCGCGTTACATTGGGGCGCAGGGTGTCCAGAGCCGCCACGGCAACGCTCTGCGACTGTTTCTGCCATTTCTCAAGCCAGCACTGCTCCGGCGGCTGGCCGTCCGTATGGACGCGCGTGCAGTGGCAGACCATCCACAACACGGCGAATTCAATGTAACTCTCTCCCTCGAAGAT
>JAUNSE010000084.1 GCA_030539415.1 Desulfovibrionaceae bacterium | reverse complement strand
AGACGCTGTGCTGTGTTGTCCCCGGCCGCCGCCTGCTGTCGGGGTGCTGGCCGTACCGGGGCCGGCGGCCGCGTCGGCGGCCGCCGCCCCGCGGCATTGTACCCGGAAGCGGCCCTTTCGGAAACAGTCTTTTCCGGACTGCGCCGGCCAGCCCGCAGCCGGACTCCGCCCCGCAGGGCCGCGGTCCTGCGGAAGAAGAGTCCGACCTTTGTTCAGGCTAGAGAATGTCCTCTCCGGCGTCCCCGCCCTGCTCCTCCTCGGTCGGGCCGCCCAGCGGACCGCCCTCCACCATCAGGCAGGCCGGCTCGTCCGACAGGTATTCCCGTGCCAGGGCGGACACTTCCTCAGCCGTGACTGTGGCGATCTCATCCCCCTGTCTGGCCATGAAATTCATGATGGGCAGCCCGCTCATCCTGTCCAGCAGCAGGAGGCTGCACAGATGCAGGCCGTCCCCGGCTCCGGCCTTCCAGGCCTCCATGAGCGGCCTGCGCAGACGCTCCAGCTCCGCGCTGTCCACGCCCTTTTCGGCAAACTCCCGGGCCAGGCCGGCCATGGCGTCCCTGGCCTCCTGCATGCGCTCGCGCGAGGTGACCACCTGCATGTGCACAATGCCGTACCCTTCGTAGGCTTCCAGCGAGTGGCACTGGGCCACCGGGACATAGGCCGCGCCCATCTCTCCGCGGATCAGATGCCGCAGCCGCTCGGAAAGCACATCGGTGAACAGATTCCTTGCGGCCAGGACATGCGCATCCTCCCAGCGGAAGTCGGCGCGCCAGGCAAGGCTCACAATGGCCTTGTTGATGCGCTCGCCCTCCACAAAGACGGTTTTCGACTGTCCTTCCGGGAAGACGCATTGTCTGGTCCTCTGCCTCGCGTCCGTCCGCATCGCCGGGCAGGAGCCGAACAGACGGGTCACCAGGGCCAGCATCTCGTCCGTGTCGAAGTCGCCGCTGACCTGTATGCGCTGTATGCCCATGGCGCGGCTGTCCCTCGCGTAGGCGGCCACCTGTTCGAGACTGATGTCCGCAGCCACGTCCGCATCGACCTCACGGAAGGCTGCTCCATAGAAGAAGGGGTCGTACAGGCTGGAATGGACTCCGGACACCGTTTTCCGGACGCGGCTCTGCACGAGCGCGCACCGCTCCTGCAGATGGCTGAAGCGGTGCTCCGCCCCGGACTCCGGCAGGGGATCCGTGTACTGCGTCCACAGGAGCGTGACAAGGTCGGCCGCATTCTCCCGCGGAGCCCATCCGCTGACGCTCGCCGACCAGTCGTCCAGCGACTCGTTCACCCCCATGTCCCTGCCGGCGTACAGCCTGTTCCAGTCCTGCCACGTCAGAAGGCCCGGCCCGCGCTCCTCGAGGACGGCGCTGGCGAAATCGGCCGTTTCCGCCTCGCTGTCCGTCATGAAGGCCGCCCCCCTGCCGAAGGCGACCGCAGCGGAAACCACGCCCGGCCGTTTGTCGGGCATGGGCACGAGGGTCAGCCCGACGCCTCCGGGCAGCACGGTCTCGAGCACGGTCATCGTGCCGCAGGGAACGGGCACCTCCACCTTTTCGAGCTCAGGCAGTTCGGCCGGCATGTCGGGCAGGGGAAGATAGGGCATGTCGACGGAATCAAGCTCTGTGAAGCGGGCTGGCTTGCGGCATATCAGCTCGTGATAGAGCCCGCTCAGATCCGCCTCGGCCGCCTCCACGCCGCCGGAAACGAGCACCGCGACATCCCCGTCAAAGGCGTTCTGCAGCGCCCTGTCAATTGTTTCGGCCGTCAGGCGGGAGCGCATCCGCTCCAGTTCGCCCAGTCTTTCGGTCTCCAGGCACCAGATCTCGTCGCTGTTGGCACGGCTGACGAAATCCGCGGCAATCGCGCCGCTGTATCTGAGTTTCTCATCGTTCAGGCGGGTGAGCATGGACTGCTCCATCCCCCGCACAGCCCGGTCGACCTCCTCCTGGGTGATGCCCCAGGCAAGCGCTGCGTCCCGCTCCTCAAGCAGGTCGGCCAGTGCCTCCCGCCAGCGGCCGCCCGAACAGCGGGCCGTCAGGATCGACTGCGGGAAAGGCCCCTCGATCCAGCTCCCGATGAATTCCGCTGCGGTCCAGTGGCATATCTCGTCGGCGCGCGACCCCATGCGGTAGTTCATGCACGCGCGGGCCAGCGCCTCCACCACCGTCCTCACAGCCGTCTCCTGCAGGCTCCGCTCATAGTGGCGCGGGCGCAGTGTGCGCACTTCGACAGTGGCACTGTCCATCGGCCGCTTCTGCACCATGAAGGTCTCCCGCTCGTGCCGGCGCACCTTGACGGACGGGAAGGGCAGAGGGGATGCGGGGACGGCCAGGCTGCCGAAGATCTCCCCTATCAGAGGCTCCAGCACATCCGCGCCGGTATCGCCTGCCGCAACCACAATCATGCGGTCCGCTCTGTACCATTTTTCGTAGAAGCGCCTGAGCGACGCGGACGTCGCCCCGCGCACGGTCTCCTCCCGCCCGATGGGTCCCCGGACGAGCGGCGACTCTCCGTAGAGCAGCGTCTTCCACGCAAGGTGCGACTGGGCGCTCTCGTTGTCGCGGGCGCGCATCTCCTCGAGAATGACAGCCTTTTCCGCCTCGAGCTCGTCCGGGTCGAAGGCGATTGCGTCGGCAAAGTCCCTGAGCACGGTCAGCGCGTGCCTGAGCGCCTCTTTCTCGGCCGAGGGCAGGTCTATCATATAGACAGTGGCCTCCATGGATGTGTACGCGTTGACATCCCAGCCGAAGCTCGCGCCGCGGGCGAGCAGGGACTCCTCGACTTCGCCCGGCCCGAAGCGGGCCGTGCCCCTGAAGGCCATGTGCTCGATGATGTGGGCGTAGCCGCCCTCCTCCGCCGTCTCCATGAAGGAGCCGGCCTGCACGTCGAGCCGCAGGCTGACATGGCCCTTCGGCAGACTGTTCGGAATGGCGGCCCAGCGCAGGCCGTTTGCCAGCCGGCCGAAGGTCGTTCCCGGGTCGGGAGTGATTCCCCTGCCGTTCGGGCGCTCGTGCGCCCACATGCCGTCGTACCAGAAGAAGTCGGGCCGCGACGTCATCTCGGAAGAATCGGGGGCAAGGGAAGAATCTGAAGAAGAGCGGAGGGAATCGTGGTCTGCGTCAGTCATGCGTCGTACCTCCTTGCTGCATGCGGTCTGTTCCCCATCCCTCCCCGGGTTTTGTCTGTCTGTGCGCGCGGACTTCCGGTCCCTGCGCGCCGGAGGGATGCAGGGGAATGGACCTTGTAGAGCAAAGGGGCCGGGTTGGCAAGCCCCCTGTGCAAATTTCTGCAAACTTTCCCGCCCTCTTTTCCCTCCGAACGGGGCGCCCTCTCGACTGGCAGGCCGCAGTGAGGCATACTTGAGAGAGGAGGATCTGCACATGCTCAGCGTTTTCGACCTCTTCAAGGTGGGCATCGGCCCGTCGAGCTCCCACACGACCGGCCCCATGGTGGCCGGAAAGGCCTTCGCCGATCTGCTGGTGCGGGAGAACCTGCTCGCGATCGTCAGCCGCGTGCGCGTCGCCCTGTACGGATCGCTGGCCCTGACCGGCGAGGGGCACGGCACCATGCCGGCCGTTCTGGGCGGCCTCGAGGGCGAGACGCCGCAGACGGTGGACACGCGCCATCTTGCCGAGCGCAGCATGCTGCTGAAAAACGGCGACCGCCTTGTCCTGGCCGGCAGAAAGCCCATCCCCTTCGACTACGCGGACGATCTGCTGGTGCACAGGGGGCTCTTTCTCAAGCGCCATCCCAACGCGCTGAGCTTCACAGCCTACGACGAGGCCGGCACCATCGTGCTGACCAGAACCTACTATTCGGTGGGCGGCGGCTTCGTGCGCGACGAGGAGAATTTCGACAGGCCGGAGGTTGAGCGGCCCGAGCCGCCCTACCCCTACACGAAGGCCGCGGAGCTCTTCGAGCACTGCCGGCGCGAAGGAAAAAGCATTGCCGAGATCGTGCTGGCCAACGAAATCTTCTGGCATTCCGAAGCCGTGGTGGAGCGTCAGACGAACCTCATCATCGGCACCATGCGCGAGTCCGTGGAGCGCGGCCTGTGCAGCGAGGGCATCCTGCCCGGCGGCTACAACGTGCGGCGCAGGGCACCCAATCTGCTGCGCAAGATCAGCGTGCTGCAGGCCACCGGCCGCCGGGACCTCAGCCTCTGGCCAATGCTCTACGCCTTTTCCGTGGCCGAGGAGAACGCCTGCGGCGGGCGCGTGGTCACGGCACCGACCAACGGCGCCGCCGGCGTCGTGCCGGCCGTGCTGAGCTACTACACCAACTTCTATCCGAAGGCCGCACCCGAGGGCGAGCGGGACTTTCTGCTCACGGCCGGCGCCATCGGCCTCTTCTACAAGCTCAACGCCTCCATTTCCGGCGCAGAGGTGGGCTGCCAGGGCGAGGTGGGAGTGGCCTGCTCCATGGCCGCCGGCGCCTACTGCGCCGTGACCGGCGGCACCATCAAGCAGATCGAGATGGCGGCCGAAATCGGCATGGAGCACAATCTCGGCCTCACCTGCGACCCGGTGGGAGGACTAGTGCAGATTCCCTGCATCGAGCGCAACGGCGTCGCGGCCGAGCGCGCCGTCACCTGCGCCCAGCTTTCCCGTCTCGAGGACGGCACCCAGCGCGTGGTCTCCCTGGACACGATTATCGACGTCATGTACCGCACCGGCCTGGACCTGCAGGCCACCTACCGGGAGACGGCCCTGGGCGGCCTGGCCGCCGTCATTCACAAGGCCTATGCCGGCAGGCAGGACGGACAGGCGAAGTAAGCCCGGTCCTGCCCCGGGACGGCGGCAGACGGCATGAAAAAAACAGACGGGGGAGCTCCGGCAGAACCGGCTCTCCCCCGCTTCGTTCTTCGCAGCCTTTCGGCCCGGAGACTACACTTCCTTCAGTTCATACTCCTTCGTGCCCATGCCGAGCTCCTCGGCGTAGTCAATCTGGATATGGCCGCGGGTGTAGGACCAGCGGGCCGTGAACAGATCCCTGCCCTGCAGGTCCAGATTGGCCAGGACGGGCTGCTTCTGCACGAGGTCGTAGCAGGCCTGGTCCAGAGCGACCGGATCATGGGAGGCGAGAATGCCCACATCGGGAATCATCGGGGTGTCGGACCAGCCGGCGCAGTCGCAGTCCGGGGTGACGTTCATCACGAAGTTGATGTAGCAGACGTGCTCCTCCCAGCCCTTGACGGCGCCGTAGGCGTACTCGGTGAGGCGCTCCATGAAGGAGGGGATGTCCGTCTCCCAGTCGATCTCGATGGCCTTGGGCTCGCAGACGGTCATGCATTCGAAGCAGCCGATGCACTTTTTCGCGTCGCAGGAGCTCTTCTTGTCCTCGCCGATCTTCATGGCCTTTTCGGGGCAGATGCGCACGCACTGGCCGCAGCCGATGCACTTCTCCTTGTTGACGTTCACGGTGGTGCCGTGCTGGTCGCGCTTGCCGCGCTGCGAGGCGCAGCCCATGGCCAGGTTCTTGATGGCGCCGCCGAAGCCGGCCATCTCGTGGCCCTTGAAGTGGGAGAGCACCACCATGGAGGGGGCCTTCACTATTTCAGTGGCGATGTGCACGTCCTTGAAATGCTTGGCGTCGATGGTGACGAGCAGGTCGTTGGCGCCGAACAGGCCGTCGGCGATGATTACGGGCGCGTCCACCACGCCCGGGGCGAAGCCGTGGCGCAGGGCGGTGTTCAGATGGTCGACGGCATTGTGGCGGCTGCCGGAGTAGAGGGTGGTGGTGTCGGTCATGAACGGCAGGGCGCCGGCCTGACGGATCTTGTCCACCACGACCTGCACGAGCTGCGGGTTCAGATGGGTGTCGTTGCCGCTCTCGCCGAAATGCAGCTTGACGGCGCAGGGCTGTCCCTTGACGACCACATTGTTCAGATTGAGCAGGGAGCAGAGCTTCGCGATTTTGGCACTCTTCGTCTGAGAGTGCTTTCTACAGGACATGGAGCAGTAATAGACGGTTGAAGCCATAAGGCATCTCCTTTTCTGACTGGTTTTCGCGCGCCGCGGCGCGGGGGGCGAGGGAGTCCGGGCCGTAAGGCCTACCAGCCGCCGAAGCGGCGGGCGAAGGCCAGGGCTCTTCCGCCGCGCGCAAGGAAGTATCCCCTGTGCATCATGGCCGCGGCGCAGGCATGATTGGGAAGAATGCGCAGTCTCGACTCGGGGGTGAGTCCGAGCACGGCGCGTTCGGTCTGTTCGGGGAGGTTCGGATTAACGCTGATCATGCCGTGCTCCTGATTGAGATCGGCAGCGCGCAGTCCGGGCAGGGGTGTGCCCGCAAGGTCGCAGACAAGTCCGTAGCCCTGGGAGGCAAAGCGCGAGGCCAGTCCTCTGTCCGTGGAAAGGGCGGCCCAGCCGGCATCGGTGATGAGGCGGCCCGGCAGGCCGCCGTCCCCGGCAAAGCCGCCGATGACCGACGTCAGCACGGTGAGCGCGATATCCTCCTTCGTGCAGACGCCCAGGCCTTCCATGACCAGATCCATGAACATGTAGACGCCGGCGCGGACTTCGGTGACGCCCCGGGACGCGGCCTCCGCGGGGCTGCCCAGCAGGCCGGTGGGCGTGGAGCCGATGCTGACGACGGGGCAGGCATGGCCATGGGCGCGCAGAAGGGCGGCAGCCTTCGCCGCGGCGGCCATCTCCCGCGAGGCCAGGGTGCGCAGCTTCGCGGGGTCGGGCACATCGTAGGCAGAGCCGGCGTGGGTCAGTATGCCGGCCACCTTCTGTCCGGCTGCGGCGAGCAGGTCCGCGATTTCGGCAAGGCGGGGATCTTCGGGGGCGAGACCGGCCCTGTGCCCGTCGCAGTCCACTTCGAGCAGGACCGAAAAGACGGTCCCGGTCTGTGCTGCATAGCCGGCAAGGGCCCGGGCCATGACGGCGCTGTCCAGGAGGACCTTGAGGTCTGTGCCGCGCCCGAGCAGGGCGCGGGCGCGCTCGAACAGGCCGGGACGGATGCCCACGGCCAGCACAATGTCTTCGGCGCCCAGTTCGGCGCAGGCCTCGGCCTCGCCCATGGTGGCGACGCAGCAGGGCCCCTCGGGGGATTCCATGGCCTGCAGGGCCACGGGCCAGGTGCGGCAGGTCTTGAGATGCGGGCGCACGCGCACGCCGCCGCCCTGCCAGTGCTCCCTGAAGCGTGCGATGTTGCGCTCGAGCCTGTCCGTGTCCAGGACGAGGCAGGGGGTGGGCAGTTCCTCCAGAGCCATGCCGCATTCCGGAAAGAGTCTGAGCTGCGCCGTATCGCCGGCAAAAATATCCATGGAAATATGACCTCCGCAAAGCAGCCTAGCAGAATTCCTGCGGCAGGCGAATGAGATAGCGCATGCATGACAGGCAGTCCAGAGCAGATCCTGCCCGAAACCTGCCCATAAGTGTCACAGATTTTCCTGCGCTTTTCCACTCCCGCCTCAAAGTGCCGTCCGCACGGGCTCTCCGCAAGATCGGGGCATGCCCGAAAGTCGTTCCGGGCGGGCACGCAGACTGACTCCTTGTCCGCTATGTGCCGTCTGCCGCAGCGAAAGCCTGCCGGCCTGACGGGCAGGCAGGCGCTCGTCCGCCGACGGCCGCGCGGCCCCGGGGCTTGCGCTGAAATTTTGTCGTCGCGGCGCATAAAAATTCGCGCAGGCGGATTGGAGCGGACGCTGTTCGCTCTGCACATCCAAAAGCGGCGGAATTTCGGACTTGTTAAAACATTCACAGCATCGGCGAATCGCGCACAAGCAGCTCTTTCT
>JAUNSE010000083.1 GCA_030539415.1 Desulfovibrionaceae bacterium | reverse complement strand
ATTTTGTCAGCAGGAGGCGCCGTCCTTCATCATTCGCGGCAGCAGGGCTTTTCCGCCGGCTGAAGCCGCTCCTCCCGTCCCCCCGGACCGGCTTCGGCCGGTGAAATCCGGCCCGGGGGCGCACGGAAGGCGATTTGAGGATCTGCCGCTGCCGGCCTTTTCCACAAAGCGGCCGCAGGCCGCCTCTTCACGGAGCGGCAGAAGGGATTGACGGGCTCCGCCCGCCGGAGCGGAGATGTCCGTAGCAAAGAACGCCTGCCGCCCGCTCTGCCGGGCCCTGGAGGGAGGTCGGCCGAGCGGGCGTGAGGGCCGAGGAACGGCAGCTCGGGAAGTTGCCCGAAGCCGCCGCAAGGTCTGGAACGCCTCTGCCATACTGCAGGGCATCGCTCCGAAAGGCGGCGGCATCTGCACGCGTCTTCCGTATAGCCTTCGTCCGTCATCCGCGGCTATGTCCCGGACTATAAGCACAAAAAGTTTCGCATTCTTCAAGGGCGGCACGCCGGGGCCGAAGCCTCGTCACCGCTTCGCAGGCAGAAGGCCGCAGCCCTCATGCCCCCGCGGGGCGGAAAAAGGACCGCGCCACGAAATGAAAGGGCATATGGCGCCCCAGGCTGTCCCTTTCCAGCATCAGCTTCAGCCTGGCCGGACTGTCCCGCAGGATCCACCCGCAGAATTTCAGCATCATGCAGCGCTTGATTCTCAGGTCTCCCGCGTTCAGGCCGAGCATATCTATGGTGTCCGACGCCCTCTTCCTGTCGGCTGCGCCCTTCCCCGGATTGGGAAGAATGCGGCCCGAACGGTCGAAGGAGAACAGGGAGAGGCAGTTCTTCTCCAGAGGCGACACCGGCGCCGTGCGCGCCCCCTGCATCACGTCGCAGTGCCTTCCCCATGCGTGCGAGGCATCGCAGGAGGCAACGAGATTGCCGTAGTCCAGCGAAAGCTCGGGGTTCACGGACTGCGCTTTGAGATGCGCGTTGCGCACGTTGTGGGGGAGGCCCGGCCGAAATTCCTCCTGCCGTATGACGGCGGGGTGCCTGCCGCGGAGCCAGGCGACATCATCGGGAAGGAAAAAGCACAGCAGCTCCCGCTCCCGGCAGTCCATGTCCTCCCCCGTCCAGCCCCGGGACGAATCAAGCCATCCCAGGGGCTCGCCGCAGAAGGCGCAGACCCAGCCCTGCTCCTCGAGCAGGGCGCCGCGCAGCCTCTCCCGCTGGGAGACGGTCAGTCTGTCATAGGTCTTTCGGGGATTGTGCTTCCCAATCTCTGCCAGCCACGGCGGGCAGGCGTTCTTTTCGATGGTGATCACGGACCTTTCTCCCCGGACGAGGCGGCAGACCGGACAACTGGCTGGGCCGGACTGCCGCTTCGTCCGCATCAGGTCCGGCTCCGGCCGTAATAGGACAGCGCGGCGAAATAGAAGGGCATGTGGCAGCCAAGTTCGTTTCTCGCGGCGATCCTGTTCAGAAAGGAGCGATCCTTCAGCAGGCACTGATGCACGTGCTTCACGACCGCCACCCGCTTCTGTCTGAGATCCTCGCTGTTCAGGCCGAGGATTTCAATGGTCTCGCGCGCCTTCTCCTGCTCGCTCTCCGATTTGTTCGGATTGGGATAGATGCTGCCGTCCGTGCCGAAGGCGAAGTAGGAGAGGCAGTCCTCCTGCGTGGGCTCGACAGGCAGAAAGCGGTCGCCCTGCCGCAGGTCGCAGTGCTTTTCGCCCTTCACGCCCCTGCCGTTCTTCCCTCCTCCGGACTCGCAGGACGCGCACATGTTGTCATAGTCCAGCGTCAGATCCGGCGCGGCGCTCTGCGGCTTGAGATGGGCGATGCGGATATTGTGGTTCAGGCCGGTCACCGGCCCCTGGTCGACCCCGAGGCGTCCGTCGATCATGCCCAGAGCGTCGCCGCAGAAGCAGCAGACATAGCCCTGCTCCTCGATCAGGGCCGCGCGGAGCTTCTTTCTCTGCACCGTGCTCAGACTGCCATAGGTCCTCTCCGGATTCGTCTTTCTGATGTCGCTCAGCCACGGCGGGCAGTGCTTCTTGGTGATGCTGTTCATGCTTTCCTCCTGCCGTAATAGGACAGTGCCGCGAAATAGAATGGCAGATGGCAGCTGCTGCCGTCCCGGCGCGTCAGGCGACTGAGAAAGCCTCTGTCACCGAGCAGGCACTGATGCACGTATTTCAGGATCGCCGCCCTCTTCTGCCTGAGACCTTTGCTGTCGAGGCCGAGGATTTCTATGGTCTCCCGCGCCATCTCCTGCTCCTGCGCCGTTCTGTTCGGATTGGGATAGATGCTGCCGTCCGTGCCGAAGGCGAAGAAGGAGAGGCAGTCCGCCTGCGCGGGACTGACCGGCAGGGCGCGCCCGCCCTGACTGGCCGCGCAGTGCGGCTCCTCTCCGGGCCCTGCGGCGCAGGACAGGCAGATGTTGTCATAGTCCATCGCCGGATCCCGGGGCCTGGGATGGGCGACGCGGACATTGCCCGGCCTGTTGCTCCGCAGCAGGCCCTGCCTCACCCTGCCATGCTTCACCATGCCGAGCGGCGCGCCGCAGTAGCAGCAGACGCATCCCTGCTCCTGCAGCAGGACATTGTGCAGCGCCCTCTTCTGCCTGACACTCAGTCCGGCGTACGCCCGTCCCTTCCGGCTCTGAATGTGGCCGATGTAGAATCCGCGGCCGCCGGCGGTCTTGAAGCAGTTCACAGGCCCCTCAGCCTCATGCGGAACTCCAGCATGGAGACAAGCTCCACGCCGCCGTAGCGCTTCGCCAGCGCGTCCGCCGCCTGTCTGGCCGCGGGGCCGTCGCCGAGTTCGATGAGCACGTCCACCTTGTGCAGATCCAGCAGAAAGGCGCTGTCATAGGCATCGAGACCGAAATAGTGCGTCGCGATGCCCTCCAGGCTCTCGCCCCTGGCCGATCCGGCCGGCCGCTGATAGACGCGTCCGTCATCGCCGGCGTCCAGCCAGACCACCTCCTCCCTGTTCATGCCCGACCAGACGAAGGGCGAGTGGCTGGTCATGACAAACTGCACCTCGGGAAAGAACTCGCGCAGTATGGCCGCCATGCGCACCTGCCACTGCGGATGCAGGCTGATGTCGATCTCGTCCACCAGCACGACAAGGTCCCCCCTGCCGGGACCGGCGCAGGCCTCGCAGCAGATTTCGGCCAGAAGGCCCACGGCCAGCAGCTCGCCTGAGGAGAGGTCCCGCTCCGCGTCCAGAAAGACGCCGTTCTTCTCCACCAGGAGGCGCTTGCCCCCTTCCCCGCTCTCGACTCTGACGCCGCCGAAGCCGGCGTCCAGCCTGTGCAGCGCCTCGCCCATCTTCCGTCTGAAGGGCGCCTCGGGAACGCGGCGTCCCCGCGCGCCGCCGCAACGGGCGGCGAGCTGGGCGCAGTGCATCCTCTCCTTGACTCTGGCAAGGTTCACGCGGCGCCCGACGGACGATCCGCGGAGGCCGCCGGAGCCGGAACGGCCCCCGTTTTCCGGGGCTGACTGCGCTGTCATGCCGCCGGTGAAGGACAGATGCCGGATGGGAAGCCTCGCCGTCCCCTGCACCGTGACCCTGCCCGTGCCGGGCTCGATGGAAATTCTGGTCTTCGCGCCCTGATCCGTGGCGGCCAGGACGCTGATTTCCCGCGAAATGTCCCTGCAGCCATGGACAAGCTCCCGCGCCCTTTCCTCCTGCGCCGCGCCCTCGAGACCTGCCAGAAAGAAGCCCAGCAGGTCGATGACGCTGCTCTTGCCCATGCCGTTTCGACCGTAGATGACATTCATGCCGCTGTTGAAGGTCAGCCTGACATCCTCCAGCGCTCTGTAGTTTTTAATCGTTATGCCGGATAGTTTCATCCATTTCTCCGCTTTTCTGTCATGCTGTTCCGGGCCTTTTTGCCTGTGCGGGGCCCCGCTGCAAGATGCGCACGCCCAGGTTTATGTTCGACTTCATGTCCAAATCGGACGTGACGTCCTTGGTTCTCATATTTGCCGGCATTTTGCAAGCAGCAAAATGATGTCAAAGGATTGAAGGACGGCGCAGACGCAAAATGAACCCCGTGCATCCATCATGACGATGTTTTTCTCCCGGCAGCCGCTCGTAAGGGCAGCCCGTTTCAACTTCTCCGCCCGGCCCCGTCGTCCGACGGTCCAGCGCCATACTTTGCGCTTGCAATCCCGGCCAATCGCCCGTACTGCATTGACAGCGGATGACGGCGCCAAAGAGCGCCGCATCGGCGCATTTTCACACGACGGGGGAGAGAGATGACACCCAGACACTGCCTGCTTGTGCCGGCCCTGCTTGCCCTTCTGGCCTGCCCGGCCGCTGCCCATGCCGGACTGCTGGACTCGCTGCGCGAGACCGGCTCCGAGGTCATGGACTCCGCAAAGGAGAAAGGTTCCAGTCTCATGCAGTCCGCGAAGGAGACCGGCTCCGAACTCATGGACTCGGCGAAGGAGAAGGGTTCGGACCTTGCCGACAGGGCCGGCCAGGCCGCGAGGCGGACCATCGACAAAATCTCGCCGGAGAAGGACGGGAAGGAGCAGACCCTGCGCCTTCCGCCTCTCGAGGACCGCGGCCCCGCCGCAGAGCCCGCGGGCAGCCGCGTCACAGAGCGGCAGAGCGCCACCCTGCACGGCGTGGTGGAGCGCCAGCGGGCCGGCAGCGGCAATGACGGCCTTGTCCTTCTGACGGACTCCGGACGCAGAATCTGGATTCTGGGGGACGACCGCTCGGGCCGCAGACTGCAGTCCCTGCTCGAGGCGGGCCGCCGCGTGCTTGTCACCGCCGACTTCGTGCGCCACGAGAACGGCTGCGTCGCTCTTGACGCGGCCACGCTGACAAGCCGCCCCGCGCAGCCTTCTCCCTCCGTCCGCGCGCGTCTTGAGCGCGAGACCGTCTGGCAGAGCCCGGCCGCGGACGCCGCGGCACTCCTTCTGGACGCCTCCTGGCAGGCGGCCAGGGAGCACGCGCGCGAGGGGGATCTGGCGAAGCTCGAAGCCGATCAGGACCTCTGGCTCAAAAGCGGCCTCGCCGCCGATGCCGAGAGGTTCGGCGCGAAATTCGCCGCCATGCCCGACGGGATCCGCCGCGCGCAGTCGCTGGGCCTGGCCCGCATGGCCCGCGCCGAAACGCTCCTGCGCAATGTCGCCCACGCGCCGCAGGCCGGCACCTATGCAAATGATCGGGGCGAGGTCCGCGTGACCCTGAAGGACGGCGGCTTTGTTCTCGAGGGCTTCACGCACGGCGCAGGCTCCTGCGTCTTCAGGGGAAGCGCGGAGAAGGCCGGATCCCGGGGCTGGCATACGGTGCGGCACGACAATGCGGCCGACTTCTACGCCCTCTTTGCCGGCGACGAGCTCTATCTCATGTACGAGGGCACGCCGGCCGCACAGAACTGCCCGCCCGGCTTCCGCTTTGCCGGCAGATACCGTCTCGAGCAGGGCCGCCTCTAGCCGTCCGAAAGAAACGACAGGGCTCGGGAAGCCCCTTGAAAAATCGTCAGGGCGCGGAAATCATGAGGATTTTCGCGCCCCTTTCATTTGTCCGCGCCGGCTGTGCCGCTGTCAGATCGGATCCGGCCGGGTCCGTCAGTTCTTCTTCCCGTCCGCGTTCTCCTTTGTGCCGCCGCGGCGGGCGGCGGCCCGCTGCTGCATGATGGTGCCGGAGACGATGAGGACAAGGCCCAGCACCGTGGTCCAGGCTATGGGCTCGCCAAGGACCAGGCTTATCCAGAAGAGCGCCAGGAAGGGAACGAGAAAGGGAAGCGTGGAGATGCGGGCGACCGAGGAGGCGAGGCGCAGGGCAGCGCCCCAGAGCACGAAGGGAATGGCCAGCTCGAACAGGCCCACATAGGCGCCGCCGAGGAAGGGTCGCAGGGGCATGGTCAGCGGCTCGCCGCGCACCACAAGAGTGGCCGCCGCCAGCACAAAGGCCGCCGCGAAGCAGATGACGAGGCCGTGCAGGCCCGGCAGGCCGCTTTTTGTGTTGAGTATCCAGTACAGGGCGTAGAGTACCGTGCTCGCGATGACGCAGGCAAGGCCCAGCGGATGCAGGGGCCCTAGCGAGCCCCCGGCCCCGGAGGTGATGACCAGCACCCCCGAATAGGCGAAGAGCATCCAGGCGAACTCCCGCAGGGTGATTTTCTGATGCAGGAAGACGCAGGCCATGAGGGCCAGCATGAGCGCCCAGGTATTGTTGACGGGCTGGGCTATCTGCGCGGGCAGATGGTCGTAGGCCACGAAGAGCAGCGTGTAGTAGAGCCAGATGACCAGGCCGAGCACCGCGCCCGAGCGCCACTGGCGGCGGTCGAGTGAGCGGAAGACGGCAAATTCGCGGCGGACGAGGACAATGCCGGCGAGAAAGAGCGCCGCCACGCCCATGCTGACATAGATGAGCTGCATGGGGCTGAGCGAGGCCAGGGCCACCTTGAAGGCCGTGGACACCGTGGACCACGCGAGAATGGTGAGCCCGGCGCAGCAGAAGGCTTTGGTCTGATCCGTCATGAACGCGCTCCGAAATCAGGTCAGTGGTTCGCGCCGCCCCCGCGGATGGTGCGGAAAACACGGCGCAAAGGGACCGGACGCGGCATCCGCCCGGCCGGGGCTCTCTACACCGAAAGCGCGGCCGGGACAAGCGGACACCGCCCTGCCCCGAGACCGCGCAGCCCCACGCAGGGCACGAGACAGGATGCAGAAGAGCGCAAAAAAGGGCACGGGAACCGCAGAATCCCCGTGCCCGGACGCTGATCTTGGGTCAGCTGGACGATGCTACTTGAAAACATCCATGCCCTTCAGCTGTTCGTCATACATCTTGCCGTACCAGCGGCTGATGAAGTGAACAGTTGAGCGGCACGCCTTGCCTATCACCAGGTCGATATTCTTGCCCTGGGCACGAGTGGCGAGGTTTCCGGTCTTTGCTTTCGCGGTTTCCACATGCCAGGCCTTCACCGTCGTGCCGTCAAATTCATCGATAACGATTTTGAACTGCTCGTCAGGACCAGCAAACACGTTGCTGGCTCCGTCAAGAACGATCGCCTCCTTGTTGGCGACCATGATCTCGTGCGGATAGGTGCAGGTGGCTCAGGTCTCGGGACGCGCCAGGAAGCGGGGGTCCGTGACCCAGTCGCTGCCGTTCTGCACGTCGATGACATCTGTGTAGGCGACAAGATTGACCCGGCCGTCATTGAACGGATTGCCGGGGCGGATGTCGAGATGGACAAGCGTGGCCCCGTCGGCGGAGACAAGGTAGCACTTGTCGCGCTCGACCATGGACTGCACGAGCCATTTCGCGTTGCGGGAGTCGATGTAGAGCTTCTTGGTGACGGCCTGGCCGGTCTTGTCGATGATGGACACGACGCAGCTGTCCTTGCCGATGGAGCTGACCTCCACCTTGGCCTCGCCGATCATGAAGTGGGCGCCGTTGGCGTAGGTGCCGGACACGGGATCGGTGGCGGACATGTAGATGTCCGTCGTGCTGTCCGTGCCGAGCTCGCGCACATGGACGTTGTTGTCCTCGTCGATGCGGTCGACCACCACGAAGGTGCGGCCCACGCTGGAGACGTTGTTGCCGTAGTCGAAGCGGGAGAGGTTGTTGTCCTCGTCGGGCACGGTGTGGCCGGCGGGCTGCTTCGAGCCCTTCACGAGGGAGCCGTCGGAGGCGGCATTGGAGATGCTCGAGCCGACATGCACGGGGAAGCTCGATCCGTAGTAGTTGCCGGTGGTCTTCACGACCTTGAACACGGCTTCCTTGCCGTCGGCCAGGCCGTAGGTGG
>JAUNSE010000616.1 GCA_030539415.1 Desulfovibrionaceae bacterium | reverse complement strand
CAAAACTGCTCAAAAATATTTATTTTATTTAGATAAAATCAGGAGGATGCATTCGTCTATTTTACTTCATGCAGAATACACCATGTACAATTTGTGCTTTTCAGGCATGATGAATAAAATATGGCGCATGCGTATGCAAGGCATATGCTTCAGAAAGGAATGTTTGTCAAAGATATCACCCAGGCAAATCAGCAGGTTGAAGGTCTCTTCCTCATCTCGGATGTGTGCCAGCTCTCCAAAGTGAACGGCGAACACTACTGGTCCTTCAACCTGAATGACGCTTCCGGTGCCGTGCCTGCCAAACGCTGGCCTTCCAGCGGCTGCCTGACCCCGGCCGAGCTGGCGGACAACAGCTATGTGCAGCTTCAGGGCGTGGGCAGCCCCTACCGGGACAAGATGCAGGTCCGGGTGGATCATATCCGCGTTCTGAGTCCCGCGGAGGCGGCGGATCTGGATCAGGACGATTTCACCCCTCCGTCCCGCTACAGCGGGCAGCTCTGCCTGGAGCAGCTCATGGAGCTCATGGACAGGGAGACCGCGGGCACGATCTGGCATGAGCTGGTGCACGCATTCTTTGACGTGGAGTCCAATGCGAAGGCCTTTGCCGCCGCCTCGGCCGCCCGCTACATGCATCATGTGGGCAAGGGAGGACTTGCTGCCCACACGCTGGAGGTCTGCAGAACCTGCGCCGCCGTGGCCGATGTGTACGAAGATCTGGATCGGCCGGCGCTCATGACCGGCGCGCTCTTCCATGACATAGGCAAGCTGCAGGAGATGGAGTCGGATATCGTCAAAACGGTCTACACCGTGCCCGGCAAGCTCATGGGACACATCGTGCTCGGCGTGATCATGCTGCAGCCGTACTGCGATCAGATCGGTCTTCCCGACTCGCTGAGAGAGCATCTCTTTCATCTTCTGCTCAGTCATCACGGTATCGAGGAGTACGGCGCCGTGAAAAGGCCGGCCACGCGCGAAGCCCTCATACTGTCCCAGGCGGACATGATTTCGGCCAAGCTCAGCACCATGGCCGAGGCCATGCAGAATCTGAGCGAAGGCAGCCTGACGCCCAAGGATGTCTTCGGCCTGAACGGCCCTGTCTACTGCAGGGTGACAACGGAGCATGCCATGAATCCGTCTCCGGCGGAGCAGAAGACGGAGCAGGCCCGGGCGGCCGCCGGCGCGCGGCCTGTCCGGACAGGACCCGCATCGGCGCGCGATGCCGGCAGCTTCGGTGCCGGAGGCTTTGGCAGGCAGCTGCAGCGGAAGTCCGGGCCCGGTGCGGAGCCTGCAACCCAGGCCGGCAGTCCCGCGATCACGGCCGGCTGCACTGTCCGGAAGGGCCGGGGAGAGGATCCGGCCGCGAGAAGCGGCCGCCCGAGACGGAGCCCCGCTCCCGCCCGCGGCCACGAAGTGCCGCCCTGGGAAGAGGATGGCTATCTTGAGTCGCTGAGGGAAATCGAGCGTCCCCCGTCCGACGAGGTCATGCCCCGGGAGGCGGCGAAGGTTGTGCGCAGGAC
>JAUNSE010000082.1 GCA_030539415.1 Desulfovibrionaceae bacterium | reverse complement strand
TGCAAATCGGGGAGAGTTTTTTCACTGTCTGTTTTCCCGTGCTGGACCGCGAGCCCCTGTGTGTCTTTTCAGGGCCGCCGGACTTGTGTGCCCGAAGCTCGCGCCGCATGCTGTGTGTTTGTCCGGCATCCTGCGCGGGCCCGCCCGGCCCGGCATTGCGTGCGACTCTATCCTGCCGGGGCGTCCGCGGCAAGCCCGGGCCGGGAGCGCGGGAAACAGAAAAGCCGCCCCTGTCTGTTGTGCGGCAGGGGCGGCGTATACAGTCAGCGATCAGACTGAACTGAAACTATTCCTTGAAGGCCTTCTCGAAGGGAGGAACGACCTGCTTCTTGCGGCTCATCACGCCGTCCAGCCACACATGGGTGCCCTCGGGGGCCTTGCCGAAGGCTTTCTCGACCACGGCCGGATCGTCGGAGGCGATCAGCATGTCGGAGCCTTCCTTCATGATGTCGGTGAGCAGCAGGAACACGCTGTGGCGGCCGTCGGCCTTGATCTTCTCGATCTCGGCCTGCAGACCCTCGCGGTACTTGTCGAGCATGGACAGATCGACAACTTCGAGCTGGCCGATGCCGACCTTGTTGCCGTTCATGTTGAAGTCCTTGTAGTCGCGATGGACCAGCTCGTCCATGGTGGCGCCTTCGAGGGCGCTCTTCACGGTGAACATCTCGAGACCCAGAGCCTTCACGTCCTCGACGCCGGCGATCTTGGCCAGGTCGGCCACGGCCTTCTTGTCGTCCTCGGTGCAGGTCACGGACTTGAAGATGACGGTGTCGGACAGGATGGCGCAGAGCATGCCGCCGGCGATGGAGGCGGGAATCTCGATGCCGTAGAAGTCGTACATGTTCTTGATGACGGTGCAGGTACAGCCGGCGGGCCAGATCCAGCAGAGGAGCGGGCTGGAGGTGGTGATGTCACCGAGCTTGTGGTGGTCGGTGATGCCGAGCACGTTGGCGCTCTCGATGCCCTTGGGAGCCTGAGCGAGGTCGGAGTAGTCCACCAGGTAGATGTCCTGGCCGGCGACGTCCTCGACAACCTCGGGAGCGGTCAGACCGAATTTGTTCAGCACGAATTCGCTCTCGGGGGTGGGCTTGCCCTGGGCAGCAGCCTTCACGTCAAGGCCGCGTTTGGTGTACAGGTCCGCCACGGCGATGGCGGCAATGATGCTGTCCGTATCGGGATTCATGTGGCCAAGAACTAAAGCAGACATAACTATGCCTTCCTCCATAAGTAGGGATTTGGTCCGTTCAAACCGCCTGGCTGTCAGGGGAATCTGGCGGCTGCCACGAGGAATGAACAGGTTGAGCGCATCAGGTGAAAAAAAACAGAAGAGGGAGATCTTCCGTTCCAAAATGACTTGTTCCAGATAGCACAAGCTTCGCTTTTTGCCAAGACCCCTCCGGGAATATTTTTGGCTTGTTGAAAGCTCAGACGGCCTTCGGCCGTGCGCCAGAGCGGTGTCAGACATGCACCAATCATTTGAAATCACGCAATTTTACCAGAACATGACTCTGAGTCCCCGCCAGCATCCGCACGGGCGCCGTTCCATGCGCCTTTTTTCTCTTCCTTCCCCCGCAAAGGGCCTGTTGCGGCCTCTCACAAGCTCGCCCCGCCCTGCGGGGCCGGCTCTGCCGAAGATTCACAAGTTCCGGAACAATTTTTTTTCGCCCGTCCGCCATGGGCTCTCGCGAAATGTTCCGCGGGACAGGCGGCCAGACGCTCGGGCAGTCTCGCGCACAGGCCGGTGCGGCCGGACCGCGGGCGGCTGCCGGCGCCTGTCATGACGCATGGTCATGGCGCATGGTTCCCCTATATATGGATGTGGAGGCGGTCTCCCCGCCGGGACTGTCCGCCGGGCAGACGGGTCGGCAGCCGGACAGGGCTCTGCTTCAGCGGGCCCGTTTACTGCTCCCGCCCGGCGGCATCGTCTCCTGCCGCGTCCTCCCCTTCCGGCCGTTTCGCCTGCGAGGAGAGGGGGTGGGCCTCGTCATAGGCCCTGACCAGATGCCCCAGGCTCACATGGGTGTAGCGCTGCGTGGTGCTCAGGCGCTTGTGCCCCAGAAGCTCCTGCACGGCGCGCAGGTCCGCGCCTGCGTCCAGCAGATGGGTGGCGAAGCTGTGTCTGAGCACATGCGGCGAGACCGTGCGCGAGAGGCCGGCCCGCCGGCACAGGCTCTCGATGATGCGCCTGGCCTGGCGCCTGTCCAGACGGGAGCCGCGCGCCCCGGTGAAGAGAGCCGGCTCGCCGGGCAGGGCCAGACAGTCGCGGTATTTCAGCCACTCGCTCAGCGCGTCCACGCAGGTGTCCGACAGGGGGGCCAGCCGCTCCCTGCCGCCCTTGCCCATCACGCGCACATAGCCGTCCTCGGGATGGACTTCGCCGGCCTGGAGATCCAGGGCCTCGGTGATGCGCAGGCCGGAGCCGTAGAGCAGTTCGGCCAGGGCCGCGTCGCGCAGAAGCATCGCCCGGGCCTGATCGTCCGTGGTGCCCCTGGCTCTGGTGACGGGCTGCACTGTGCCCCTGTCCAGCAGGTCCGTGGTCTCGTCCACGTTCAGGGCCTGAGGGCTCTTCTGCTCCTGGCGGGGATTGCGGATCTTCGCGACGGACATGTCCTGCAGGCGTCCTGTCGAGTGCAGCCAGCGGAAGAAGCTGCGCATGGCCGAGAGCCTGCGGCTCATGGTCGACCTGGCGCAGCCGCCGCGGAAGAGCTCCGCAAGCCAGGCCTGCAGGTCGGAGCGCTGCACGGTCCCGGGTTCCGCGAGGTCGATGCCGCGCGCGGCCAGAAAACCGTTCAGGTCCCTGAGGTCCGTGCCGTAGGCCCGCACCGTGGCCGGCGAGGCGTTGCGCGCGTATTTGAGCTCGCGCAGATATTCGTCCACCAGAAGTTCGCCGGGGTTCTTCTCGCTCCCCTCGTCCTCAACACCGCGAAGAAAGTTCTGCATGCATCCTGCTCCATTCAGGCGGAAAAGATGGTTTCTTTTTTTTGCAAGCATTGCCACAGGCCCCGCCCCCGCGCAAGTCCGCATGGCCGCGGCAGCCGGACCGGGTGCCGGAACGCCGGCCGTATCGCGCAAAGCCCTTCCCTTGCGCGATTGGCAGCAGAATGAATCTTCCAGATCCGCCTTCCCACAGCCTTTGCAGTCTTAATCCCGGATATGCATATATCCATATATCCTGATTCAGCAATGCAGCGGTTCACGCTCGCGGCACCTCCGCAGCCTGCGCGGCAGCCTGCTTTCGGCAGGGATGCAGGGATGACACGCGGCCGTCATCATGCGCGCACGAGATCGATCCATGCTCCGCAAGAGACCGTAATGACGGAACGATGCGGGCCGGCTCGTCATTCGCCCGGTCACGAAAGTCTCCGCCATGGCCTTGCCTTGACTGTATTTTTAGGGCAGAAAAAGTCTTTGTCTCTGCCGGCCCTGCCCGGCACCCTATCATTTTTTCACTTCTGTCCGATGAGTATCGTATAGCGCCCGGGCCTGGCGGCCGGACGCCCAACATCTCCTGGGAGGCGAACGCGGCAAATCCGCCCTTTTGCGGAGCCTGCCCGTGCGACTTGTATCATGAACAATGTCACGAACATTCTGCAGACACTGCTTGCGCACCCCATTCTGGGGCCCATTCTTCCCGTTGCCGGGGCCGCCATTCCCATGACCCTGTTCCTCGCCTACGCAGGACTGAATTTCATGGTCTTCGCCCTGCAGGTCACCGGCGTGCGCACCAAGCGCTCCGCCTATGACAAGGCCGCGAGACAGATGGCCTCTCTGGCGCTGATCCTGGGCTGGCTTCTGCTGGTTGTCTCCAGAGTCTATCTCTTTGTCTCCTCCGACGGCTATGTGCCCCAGTCGCTGCTGGCCGCCATCGTGGAACTGAGCTGGGGCCTGTTCGGCTTCGCCGTCATCGCCTCGAGCGTGCACTTCGCGGTCTGGCGCTTCCTCGCCAACCACCGCGGCTGGCACTCCCTGCTGGCCTTTCTGGCCGGCCTGAACAGCCTGGCCAGCATCTTCGCCATTCTGGGCTCGCTGCGCATGCTGGTCGCCCTGGAGCTGCCCAACGCCGATCAGCTGAGTCTCGGCATGCTCTTCAACTACACGGTCTTCCCCTCCCCCCTGTACTACGCCGCCGTCCTGGCCATTCCGCTGGCCATGGCCGTGCCGGCCGCGGCAGGCATCATCTGGCTTGTCATACGCAGGAAGAAGGACGACTTCGGCCGCGACTACTACAACACCATCACCAGATTCGTGGCCAGATGGGGCGCCATGGCGTGGCTTCCGGTCATCGTCCTGCTGGGCGGCGTGGTCTACTTCGAGCTGAAGCCCCTGCTTGACTCCGGCACCGAAATCACGCCGATGACCTGGGCCCTGCTCGGCTCGCGCGTGGTGCCGGCCTTCCTCTCCTGGATCTGCCTGCTCTGCGTCTCCAGGGCCGCCCTGCCCATGCGCTTCAAGCCTCTGGCCTTCCTGGCCTTCCTGCTGAGCATGCCCGCGGCCTACTACGTCTTCGAGGACGCCACGACCTTCGTCTTCTAGCCCTTCCCAGCGCGGGCTGCTCCGCAGCCTGCGCACTACATATCACCCGCCTGCGCGGGACAGCGTATACTCCCCAGGGGGGCGGCATGGCATCGGGCCTGCCGTCCCCCTTCCTTGTCTCCGCCCATCCGCGGGGCCTGCGACAAAAAATGGAAATCGACTCCCGGTATTCTCAAAAAACGGCCGTAATCAGAACCTGATTCCATTTTTTGTTCGATTTTCGGCCCGGACTGGCCTCCCTTCTGTTTTCCTGTTATACTGAGTCTTTGCTGTGCGCTGCCTCAAGACAGCGCGTCATGGTGGAGGCTCCATGCGCATCATTCCCCGTCCGGCATACCTGGACTGGCTCGTCCGCCACAGGGACAGGCAGGCTGTCAGGATTCTCACCGGCCCGCGAGGCTCGGGCAAGTCCACGATCCTTGCTCTCTTTCGGGAGCATCTGCTCGCGCGCTCCGCAGCCCCCGAACAGCTTGTCACCATCGACTGCGAGGAGGTCACGGAGCTCTTCCGCCCGCCTGACGCGAAGGATCTGCTCGGGCGTGTCCTCTCTCGTCTGCAGCCGGACCGCGAAACGCATGTCTTTCTCGACGAGCCGCAGCGCGTGCCGGGCTTCACGGATGTCTGCGCGGCTCTCCTCGCCCATGGCGGATGCCGGCTGTATCTTGCCTGCTCCGGTGCCGGCCCCCTCTCGGGCGAGGGAGGCGCCAATGCGGCCGAATCCCTGCGGGGGCCCGACGGTCCGCCCCTTGAGCGGCTCGTGCTGCCGCTCTCCTTCGCGGAGTTCTGCGCGGGCCTTGTTCCCGAACGCAAGTCCCTGCCGCTGCGGGACAAGTTTGCTCTGTACCTTGCCGCCGGCTCCATGCCGTGGACAGCCCGTCTCGACGCGGACAGGGAGCAGGCCCGCGAGCTCCTGGAGGGAAACTATCTCGCCATCCTTGTCCGGGACATGGGCGCCCCCAGAATCAACCGCCGCTATCTTGACGCGGTCGCAAGGCGCCTGCTGCTGGGCATCGGCCGGCGCACGTCGCCCGCGGCCCTCGCCAGGGACGCGCCGCCGCGCTGCGGTCCCATGGATCCCAAGACTGCGGCCGGCGGCCTGCGCCTTCTGCTCCAGAGCCGGCTCTTCTTCGAGGCGCGCCGCTTCAGCCTCAAAAGCGGCACCCTGCTGCGCACGCAGAGCCGCTACTATGCCTTCGACACCGCCCTGCGCGCAGCGGTGGTCGGGGAGCGCCCCGGAGATTTCGACCGGGTGTTGGCGAACGTTGTCTTTCTCGAGCTTGTCCGCCGGGGCTGCGCCGTCCATTCCGGCGGCTGCTCCATTCCCGCGCGCGAGGCCGACTTCATCGCCCTGCGCGACGGCGCGCCGTCCTGCTGGCAGGTGCGCGCCGCTGTTTCCGGACCCGAGGAACTCTCCCGGACCATCGCGCCCCTGCGCGGAATCCGCATGCCCTGCCCCAAGTGGCTGCTGACATACGACACCGTCCCCGGGAGAAAGCTGCCCGGTGGCATACAGGAGAGGAACATTCTTGACTGGCTTTTGGACGAAGGCGCTTCGGTCTGATTTTCCCGCCCTGTCCGCATCCGCCGTTTCTTTCTTCCGCGGCGCTACCGCCCAGCGGATTCGGACCAGGGCCCGACGCCTTCCCGCGTCTTTCTGCCGCCCGCGGTCCGGTTCCGCCTGCTGACATGGGGCGTGGCCCGCCCCATGCGGGCTGCCCGGCCCGCTTCTTCCGGCCGGGAGCCCGCACGGAGGAGGAACGCTACCGTATGCAGGGATGCAGCGGGTCCAGGCCGTCAAGCACGGCCAGCACGTCCTCGGCCACGCCGAGGCCGATGCGGCGCAGGCATTCGTCCGTGTTGATGCCTATGTGCTGCGAGGCCACAAAGCGCGGGCAGGCAAGGAGCGGATTGTCCGCTCTGGGCGGCTCCTGCTCGAAGACATCGAGCGCCGCGCCGTACAGGCGCCCCTCGTTCAGCGCCTCGGCCAGGGCCGTCTCGTCCACCACGCCGCCGCGGCCGACATTGACCAGCATGGCCGAGGGACGGCACAGGGATATCTCGCGCCGGCCTATCAGGCCGCGGGTCTCGGGCGTCAGGGGCGTGCAGACAACAATGCAGTCCGCCGCCTTCATCAGGCCGTCCAGGGTGGCGTGCACGGTCACGTGCTGCTGGGCCAGGACCGGGAGGGAGCGGGAGTGCGCGTGCACCACCATGCCGAAGCCCAGCCTGCCGATTTCCGCCACGCGTCTGCCTATGCGCCCGAAGCCCACGATGCCCAGGGTCTTGCCGGAGAGCTCCAGCCCGCGCTGAGCGGGCGCCGTGCGCACGGCCCTGCCTGCGCGGATGTCGTCCATGCCGGGCACGAGCTGCCTCGAGACGGCCAGCATCAGGGCGAAGGCGAGCTCGGCCACGGCATTGGCCGTGCCCTCGGGCACATTGACCACCATGATGCCGAGCTCCTTCGCGGCCTCAAGGTCGATATTGTCCACGCCCGCGCCGTGCGAGCCTATGACCTTCAGGGCCGAGCCCCGCATCATGCCGCGGTCCACCGTCTTCGTGCGCACGATGAGCCCCTCGCACCATGAAAGGTCCATGACATCGGGGTCATTCCAGTCCCGCACTTCGTGGCGGGAGCGCAGAAGCTTCATGGCGTCCGCGTGTATGGCCTCGGGAACGGAAATTCTCATGATTTGTCTCCGCAAAAGAGGCGGCTCCTCTCCCCGGCCGTGCCGGGGTCGGAGCCGCCGCCTTCAGTTTTGTCCAGTTAATCGTTATTCGCGGATGCCGGCCCTACTTGGGCAGCACGGCACCCTGGTACTTCTTGATCATGAAGTCCTTGATGGCGTCGCTCTTCAGCACCTCGACCAGAGCCTGCAGTTCGGGGCGCTTCTCGTCGCCGGCGCGGACCGCGATGATGTTGGCGAAGGTGGTGGCGGCTTCGGAGTCGGAGGCTTCGACAGCCAGGGCGTCCTTCGCGTTCAGGCCGCCCAGCAGGGCATAGTTGCCGTTGATGATGGCCACGTCCACGTCGGGCAGGGAGCGGACCAGCTGGGGCGCCTCAAGCTCCTCGATTTTGAGGCCCTTGGGGTTCTCGGCGATGTCCAGACGGGTCACGGTCAGGCCGGGATTGTTCAGCTTGATCAGGCCCTGGGCCTGCAGGAGCATGAGGGCGCGGGCCTCGTTGGTGGTGTCGTTGGGCACGGAGACGATGGCGCCCTTCTTGAGGTCCTTCAGGTCCTTGGT
>JAUNSE010000615.1 GCA_030539415.1 Desulfovibrionaceae bacterium | reverse complement strand
CCCGTCCTTTGAGAAACCAGGGAAAAGCGTTTGCAGCCGTCTTCCGGCAGGCCGGCGGGCGGAGAGAGAAAAGAGGGCAGGCAGCGCGGCACAGGCCGGCGTCCGCAGCCTCGATGCCGGACAGCGGCCGCATGCCGCGCAAGCGACCTGCGGAGAGGGAGATCTCCGATGGTGATAAAGACCGAGCAGCTGACCCCGGCCCTGATGGGCAAGTGGGCTCTATCCATAGCCGCCGCCGCGGCGGTGTATTTCCTTCTGCCGCGCTCGGACGCCCTGACGGACGTCATGTGCGCGTTTCTGGCCGCCACCACATGGGCCGTGGTGGTCTGGGGCCTGGACATCATGGACAATGTCATGGTGGGCCTGCTCCTGCCTGTCTTCTACATGATGGCCTGCGGCGTGCCCCACAGGGTGGTGCTCGCCCCCTGGCTCTCGGACACGGCCATTCTGGTGATAGGCGGCTTCTCTCTGGGCAAGATCATCCAGTCCACGGGCCTCGGGCGGCGCATCGCCCTGGCCTGCGTCAGGCGCATGGGCGGAAGCTTTGCCGGGGTGCTCGCCGGCATCACCGTGGGCGCAGCCATCATCGCGCCCTTTGTGCCGTCCATTGTCGGCAAGGGCGCCATCTTCCTGGCCATCGTCATCTCCCTGTGCGACGAGATGGGCTTCAGGGCCCGCTCCAGGGAGGCCACGGCCATCATGCTGGCCACCTGCTTCGCCATCTGCTCCACGAAGATGGGCTATCTCACCGGCGCGGGCGACCTGTTCATGGGCATGGGCCTGGTCGACAAGGCCATGGGCTTCCACACCACCTGGGTGCAGTACTTCCAGCTGCACTTCCCGCCCGCCGTCCTCTACACCGTCATGAGCCTCGGCATCGTCCTCGTCGTTCTCAGGACAAAGACCGACAGGAAGGCCCTGAAGGCCGCGGCCGAAGCCAAGTACGCGGAGCTCGGTCCCATCGGCGGAGACGAGAAGATGGCCGTGGCGCTCTTCGCGCTCACCCTGCTCCTGCTGGCCACGGACTCAGTCCACCATCTCACGCCGGGCATCGTGCTCATCCTCATCATGGGCATCGCCTTTCTGCCCGGCATAGGCCTGCTGGACCGTCCGAAGCTTCTGTCCATCAATTTCACGCCCCTGTTCTTCATCATGGGCTGCATGGCCATCGGCTCCACCGGCGCCTATCTCAAGGTCACGGACTGGCTGGTGGGCCTGGTCGAGCCCTTCTTCGCGGCGGCGGGCAGCGACCTGTCCGTGATGGGCTCCTACGCCGTCGGCGTGCTGGTCAACTTCCTGCTGACGCCCATGGCCGCCACCTCGGCCCTGTCGGCGCCCATCGCCGAAATCGGCGCCCAGATAGGCATGGATCCGCGTGTGCTCTACTTCTCCTTCCAGTACGGCCTGGACAATCTGATCTTCCCCTACGAGCACGTGCTCTACCTCTTCTTCTTCAGCGCGGGCTACATCAACTTCAGGGAAATGGCGCTGGTCATGGGGCTGCGCATGCTGCTCTGCG
>JAUNSE010000081.1 GCA_030539415.1 Desulfovibrionaceae bacterium | reverse complement strand
TGACCGTTTGATCAATCAATATTTTGAGCATTTTTTCACATACATAGCTCGAATTCAAATCTGCGGAAACAGGGCCGTCTGCACGCCGGGAGACGTTCTGACCGGGCCCTGCGGCGGCCGCCCGGCCTCCCCGTCTATTGACAGTTTGCGGGCTTTGGCACATTCTGACATTGGTTAAACCAATCAGAACAAGCCTGCAGCAATTCCTTCCTTCCATTTTTTCGGCTAGACTGTCCCTGCCCCCTGTCTTCGGCGGACCGGGGAGCAGACGGGCACCATGCCGGCAGTGTCTTTAACAGCTCATTACTTTCAAACCATTGCCCGGTGTCGCATGACACGGAGGTACCCCCGATGAAGCACAATCTTCTTCTCCACGTCAATGAAGCCAATATCGACAAGTTCAAGCTGGCTTTTGACCATGTCAGAAACTACCGCTCCGAGGTCCTGTACGGTCACTACCATCGGACGCCTCAGGAAATCGCCGCCAACGCGGCCATGGTCCGCATTCAGTCCCAGGAGGAAATCAACATCGTCCTGGTGGTGAACGGTCCCGCCGTGCAGATGCTCGCGAAGGCCACCAAGACGGATTTCGACATCATGGCCGCCGCCAAGCAGTACGGCGTCGAAGTCCACGCCGGCGAGTACTCCATGAAGGACATGGGCCTCTCCCAGGAAGACGTCATCGACGGCGTCAAGTTCCTGCCCGTGACCCTGGACATCGTCGCCCTGCAGCAGCAGGGCTATGCCTACATCAAGATGTAGCGCGAAAATTCCGGACAAATTTGAAGGCGGGATGGCTTCCACCATCCCGCCTTTTTCATTTGCCGTGTCTTTCCCTTTCGCCCTGCAGCGCTACTTCTGCAGCATGAGCAGGGAGTAGAGGCGCTGATGTCTTTCGCCCTCGCTGTCCGTGAAGGAGCCGGGCAGATAGAGTTCCTGCACCCTGAACTTCTTTGCCGCCTTCTTTGCGAAATGCGGCTTGCGGCGGGCCATGTCCGTGCAGAAGACAGCCTGTCCGCCGTCGGCCAGATGGCGCCCCAGAAAGTTGAGCAGGGGGCCGTGCAACTCGTCGAGATAGAGAATCTCCGAGGCCGCAATGACATCGACGGGCTTTTCCAGGCGCGGATCCCTGCCGGGTCTGGTCACGTCCACGCCAAGAACGTCAATCAGTCCCTCGAGGCCGTTTTTCAGCACATTGGCTCTGGTGAAGAGGAGCGCGTTCTCCTCGATGTCCGAGGCCGTGATATGGGCGAAGCCCAGACGAGAAGCCAGCAGGGACAGCACGCCCACGCCGCAGCCGAGCTCGAGCAGCGTCCTGCCCGCGCACTCGGCCTTCCTGCGCAGATAGGTTTCGAGCACGAAGGAGCCCGGCCAGACCTTGGCCCAGATGGGCAGCTCCTTCAGGGGATTCTTCACTCTTCCCGAGGCCGCCAGGGCGTCAAGGTATTCGGTCATGTTCTCCACATCCAGAATTTCGAACATGGTTCCGTCGTAATTCATGGGCGTGAAGGAAACATGGAAGCGCCTGTCGATGCCGGCGAGCACCTCTTCAAGCGTTCCGTTCTGAGAAATGGGTTCGGACATGCTGCCTCCTTTTGCAGAAAGAGCTTGATAGCACAGTCCGGGCGGGGACAAAAGAGGCCGGCCGCGCCGCGGCCGGGGCGGAAGGGCTCTTCCCTACCCGGGAAGGCCCCCGCACCCGGCTCCGGATCCGGCACCGGCCGTTCCTGCCCGAAGAGACCCGTTTCGCCAGCCGCCTTTCTCTGCCGTGAGGCTCGGGCTCTATTCCCAGATCTCGCCGGCCGTTTCGACCACCAGACGAATTTTCGCCCACTGCTCGTCCTCGGTCAGGATGTTGCCCTCCTCGGTGGAGGAAAAGCCGCACTGCGGGCTCAGGCAAAGCTGCTCCAGCGGAACGAAGCGCGCGGCCTCGGCCACCCGGACCTTCAGAGCCTCCCTGTCCTCGAGCACGCCCGTCTTGGAGGAGACAAGGCCCAGGACCACCTTCTGATCGCGGATGAAGCGCAGGGGCTCGAAACCGCCGGCGCGCTCGGTGTCGTACTCGAGGAAGAAGCCGTCCAGCCTCGCCCTGCCGAACAGCTCTTCGGCCACGGGCTCGTAGCCGCCGCTGTTCATCCAGGTGGAGCGGAAGTTGCCGCGGCAGATGTGCATGGTCACGGCCATGTCCGCCGGCCTTTCCCCGATGGCGCTGTTGTTCAGGTCCACATAGAGACGGGCCAGGGCGTCCGGGTCGATGCCGCGCTTTTTCAGCTTCTCCCGCTCCGCGGGATTGCAGAGCGAGCCCCAGCTGGTGTCGTCCAGCTGCAGATAGCGGCAGCCGGCATCGTAAAAGGCCCGCACCGCCCCGCGGTAGGCGCAGGCCATGTCGGAAACGAACTCGTCCTCGTCCCTGTACAGGCCGGCCAGGCTGAACCGCTCGTCGCGCACGGCCAGCACCATGTGCAGCATGGCCGGAGAGGGGATGCACATCTTGGCCAGAGTGTCCCCGGCAGTCTCGCGCAGAAAGGCGAAGTCGGCCACATGCGGGTGGCTTGTGAAGCCCACCCTGCCCGTGAGGACAACCTTCTCTGCCTTCGGCTCCACGCCGTGAAAGGCGAGCCCCCTGCCCGCGGCCGTCTTCTCCACGCCGTCCAGACCGGCGAAGAAGTCGTAATGCCACCAGCCGCGCCGCAGCTCGCCGTCTGTCACGGCGCGCAGCCCGCAGGCCTTCTGCCTTGCCACGAGCCCGCGTATGGCCGCATCCTCGACCGCGCGCAGATCCTCCGCGGAGATGGCGCCCTCGCGGAATCTGAGACGGGCGTCCTTCACGGCTTCCGGCCTGAGAAAGCTGCCGACATGATCGGCTCTGAAGGGAGGTCTGGCCGCATTGGCGGCCGCACGGTCCGCAGCATCTGCGGCGGCGGACTCGCCGGGAAAGTTCCCTGCAAAAGTTGTCATCTGGATTGCTCCTTTCATGAGTGTTCTGAAAGGGCAGTCCGTTCACGTCCATCCGCACCGGACAGGACGCGGGCGCATGAGCGCCGCGTCTTCCGGCAAACATGTCTGTACGCGAGACAGTACTGCCTTGGCCGCGCTGCCTGCCTGTCAGGCGGCACGGCGTGACTGGTCGTCTCCTGGCTTTCCGGACCGTGATTGCCCGAACCTTCCCGCCCCGCTGGAGGCAGTGGCCCGGGCCGGCTTGGTTCCCCGGTTACAGTGGCGCGCCCGCAGCGGATTTGCACCGCTTTCCGTTTCCAATCACTATCTGTAGATATCTGGATATATTGACGTCTGCATGAAGGCAAGCGGCCCGCTGCCGGCAGCGCCGCCTCCCTGCTCCGCCGGACGCCGGCCCGCGCCGGGATCCGGACAAAAAAAGAGACCCGGCCGGAAGATCCGGACGGGTCCCTGATGTGTTCGTTATGCTGCGCGGCCTAGCCGTGCTCGAGCGAGATGTTGTCGTGCATGGTCCAGACGCCGCAGGGGCAGACGCCGGCGCACACGCCGCATCCTATGCAGCGCTCGGGATCGGAGACATAGGCGAAGCCGGAGGCCGTGACCTCGCGGGTGATGGCCTTTTCGGGGCAGGAGGATTCGCAGGTGTGGCAGTCGCGGCAGGTGCCGCAGCTGACGCAGCGCAGGAAATCCTTGGGCGCCTCGGGCATGTCGGCCTTGGCGCAGCGCGCGAAGTACGCGGTGTGCAGGGCCTCGTGCGGCACGAGAGTCTTTTTCGCCGGCGTGTAGGGCTTTTTGGCAAGCCAGGCGTCGCAGGCGTCGGCCGCGGAATTGCCCGAGCCGATGGCGTGCACCAGCAGGCCGGGCCTGATGGTGTCGCCCACGGCGAAGACGCCTTCCATGATGCTCTGATCGGCCCTGGGAGCCAGCCAGTCACGGAACTTGTCCACATTGCCGGGCAGGAAGGAGAGGTCCGGAGACTCGCCGATGGTGATGATGACCATGTCGCCGGGAATCAGGCGGCCGTCGTCGGCGATGATGCCCTTCTCGGTGATTTCCTTGGTCATGACCGGCCAGATGAGCTCGCCGCCCAGGGCCTCGATATGGTCGATTTCCTTCTGGAAGGCGGCGGGCTTCTGCACGTCTATGCAGATGACCTTCTTGGCGCCCATCTTGTAGGCGCCCGCGGCGGCGTCCATGCCGGCGTTGCCGCAGCCGATGACAATGACATTGTCCGCGACCTTGGGCTTGCGGCCGGCGTTGACGGCCTTCATGAAGTCGATGCCGGGCACGATGCGCTCGCGGCCGGGCCAGTTGAAGATGCGCGCCTTGTGGCCGCCGGTGGCCACGATGACGGCGTCAAACCTGGACCGGATGTCCTCGAACTTGGCCGCGTCCACGGTGAAGTTGTTCACGAAGTGCACGCCCATCTTCTCGATGCGGCCGATCTCCTTCTTGAGCATTCTTTCGTCCAGACGCTCGCGGGGGATGACCTGCTCCATCTTGCCGCCCATGCGCTTCTCGCGCTCGAAGACGGTGACGTCATGCCCCTTGCGGGCCAGACGCCAGGCGGCGGCAAGGCCGCCCACGCCGCCGCCGAGGACGGCGACCTTCTTGCCGGTGGCCGGAGCCGGGCCGGCGATTTCCACATCCTTCGAGAACAGGCCCAGAGGACCGATCTGGACGGGAAAGTCGATGCCGGTGCGGGTGCAGGCGCTCATGCAGAGGTTGGGGCAGACAGAGCCGCAGACGCAGCCCGGGAAGGGCGTGTAGTCCATGACCAGCTTTCTGGCCTCTTCCACCTTGCCCTCGCGCAGCAGATTGTAGCGCAGCTGGGTCGGGATGCCGGCCGGACAGGCATGCTCGCAGGGAGCGCAGTCGCGGTGGTTCTCCCATTCCGGCACGCGCAGGCGCCAGATGTCGTGGCCCAGCAGGCCGTTGTGCTCGCCCTTGTCCGGGAAGACGGTGGAGAAGATGCCGCCCTTGACCCACTCGTTGCGGCGGAAGTCCGCAATGGAGGGGCTGCTGTTCAGCTGGCGCTCGGCAAAGCTCAGGGGCACGATCTTGTGCCACTGCTTCCAGACCGAGAGCTCGGCGCGGCGCTTCTTCTGCTGCACGGAGTCCAGGAAGTCGTCGAGGCCGCGGTCCAGGAAGGCGATGTCGTCCTGGTCGATGTCCACGAGACGCAGGTCGGAGGGCAGTTCGGCCACCGGTCCGCGCACGTAGACCACGCCGCCCACCATGCCGACGCAGGGGCGCTCGCCGAGCACCGACGGCATGGTCTGGCTGTCGCAGCCGCAGACAATGGCCTTGCCGCCGCCCATGAACTCGAAGGAGAAGGAGCCCGTGTTCTTGAGGATCCACAGTTCCGGAGCCTCGTAGAGCGGGTCGTGCTTCATCAGCGAGCCGGAGCGGGTGCCCGCGCGGCCGCCGATGTAGATGACGCCGCCGGCGGCGCAGTGGCCGGCCGTGTCGCCGGCATCGCCGCGCACGACGATGCGGCCGCCGGCATTGAGCCAGCCCACGTCGGCCGGAGCCGGGCCGTCCACGATGACTTCGGTGTTGGGCATGCACATGCAGCCCACGCGCTGGCCGGGATTGCGGACCAGGAAGGTCAGCTTCTTGCCGTCGCGGTTCCAGAGCGGGCCGCCGATGTCGTGCTGGCCCGAAGCGTCCACATTGAAATCGGTCTCGCCCCTGGCCACCGCGTCCTCGATGGCGAGGAGCAGGTCCTGGGTGGACATGCGGACATGTTCATTCAGCGTATGAAGTGTAAGCATGGATCTCGTCTCCCTGGCGTCAGCACGCGTACTGTATGCCGAGCTTGTCCGCAACGGCCCTGTCGGTGGAGACAAGGGCGTCCGAGCGGCCCACAGGCAGCGAGGAGTTGCCTATCGGGGCCATGAGCTTGCGCAGCTCGTCGTCGAAAGCCAGGATGTAGTCCACAATGGACTGGGCGCCGGTATCCACGTCCAGACGCTTCATGAGGCGCGGATCCTGGGTGCAGATGCCGGTGGGGCACTTGTCCGTGTTGCACTTGTTGCAGCGGCCCTGTTCGTTGCCGATGCAGCCGAGCAGCTGGATGAGGATCTTGCCCACGATGACGCCGTTGGCGCCGAGACAGATCATCTTGAAGGCGTCCGCGGCCGCGTTGCCGGTCATGCCGATGCCGCCGCCCGCCCACAGGGGAATCTGGCCCTGCAGGCCCTGAGCCACTGCGGCCTGATAGCATTCGCGCAGCTTGGAGACGATGGGATGGCCGGTGTGGTCCAGGGAGACCTCGTTGGCCGCGCCGGTGCCGCCCTGGATGCCGTCAAGGAAGAAGCCGCCGCAGATGCGGTAGGGATCGCGCAGCAGGTTGTTGTACACCGACACCGAGGTGGCGGAGGCGGCGCACTTGATGGCCACGGGCACGCGGAAGCCGAAGGCCGCGTTCAGGGACAGATGCATCTTCTGCACCGACTCCTCGATGGAGTACAGGCCCTGATGGTTTGGCGGCGAATGCAGGGTGGCCTTGGGCACGCCGCGCAGGGCCTGGATGTGCGTGCGCACCTTGGCCGCGGGCAGAAGACCGCCGTCACCGGGCTTGGCGCCCTGGCCGATCTTGATGAGCACGGCCGCGGGGTCGGTCTTCATGCGCGGCATGGCCCGCACGATGCGGTTCCAGCCGAAGTGGCCGGAGGCAATCTGCAGGATGAAGTACTTGAAATAGTCGCTCTCCATGAGCTTCTGGGGCACGCCGCCCTCGCCGGAGCTCATGCGCACGGGCAGGCCGCACTTCTCGTTGAGATAGGCCACGGCCAGGGCAATGGCCTCCCAGGCTCTGGGAGACAGGGCGCCGATGGACATGTCCGAGAAGAGCAGGGGATAGATCCAGCGCACCGGAGGGGTGCGGTCCTGCACGATGAGGTTGTCGCCCTCGACGGCCAGAGGCAGCTTGTCGGCGGCAACCACGCGGCCGAGCGGAGCGCGCAGGTCGAAGGTGTGGCGCTCGGAGTCCAGGGCGGGGTCGGTCATCTGCGAGATGCGGCCCACGATGATGGAGTCGAGCGTGCGCTGGCTGTTCAGGTTGGTGCGGCCGCCGCGCTTGATGGGACCGGAATGGCGCTTCAGCAGGGTCGCGCGGGTGTCCGGATTGCGCACGGGGCGGATCGCCTGGTTGGGACAGATCTTCTCGCACATGCCGCAGCCGACGCAGGCCTTGACGAGGTCTGCCGTCTGCACGATGACCGGACGGGCCAGATGCTGCACGGTCGGTTCCGGAGCGCTGCCCACGCAGATCGGCACATCGCGGCGCTGCACGTCCACATGAATGGCGCCGAAGGTGCAGGCTGCCACACAGGACCCGCACAGCGTGCACTGATCGGGCTTGTATTCAATCTTCCATTGAAGATCGTTGACGGACACGTCCTGGGTGTTCACTGCTTCCATCTGCGGATCTCCAGGTCATTGCGAATTTCAATCAGTTCGCGCTCGTTGGGATAGATATCCTTGGAGAAGTCGCGATCGGGCATGATCTCGTTGACGCCGCACACTTCGGAGGCGATGGCCACCATGCGCTCGTTGCGGGCGATGACCACGGGGCGCAGCTTCTTGGAGTCGCAGCAGTTGATCATCGTGGAATCGGGCAGCATGCCGATGATGGTGTTGGGGCCGTTGATTTCCAGATGGGCCAGGGACTCGCGGATGAGGTTGAGCACCTGCCTGTCGGGCCTGGACTCGATTTCGGCGAAGGGCAGCGGGGTGATCACGTGCTTGAAGTAGCGGATGGGCCACTTGAGCTCGTGCAGCACGTAGTGCAGGGAGTACAGAAAGTTCTGGGAGTCGGACTCGAAGCCGATGTAGCCGCGGTGCAGGGACTTCTGGAATTCCTTGTTCTTGGTGAAGAAGGTGTTCTCGCCGTTGGC
>JAUNSE010000614.1 GCA_030539415.1 Desulfovibrionaceae bacterium | reverse complement strand
TCGATGCTCTTCGCGCCGGAGATTGCGCCGCCATAGACCAGGGAGAAGGCCGCATCGCCATTGTCCCCGCCGAGGCCGGAGGCCAGGGTCTCGCGTCCGAAGGTCAGCAGCGTGGTGAGTTCCGTATCGGAGTGCCCCGCATTGAGGGTGGCGTACTGTACGAGCTCGTTTTCCGGATCCCAGCCCGAAAGAATGTCCCCCCTGATGGAGGCTCCGGAAAGGATGTCTATCTGCTTTACCCAGGCGTTGTCGGCAATGTATATGGCCGCGGCGCTTCCTTCTATGGAGCCGGACAGGGCGAAGCGGGAGACCATGGCCCCGTCCAGATTCAGGGGGAAACCATGCGCATCCAGACCGTTGTTCACGGTGAGGGATGTGTTCACCACCACCCCGTCCTGGCAGCTCGCATAGGACTTCCACATCCAGCTTCCGCGGTATTCCATCACATTGTCGCCCAGCATGTTGCTGCCGAAGTCGAAGCGGACAGCCACGCCGCCTGTGCCTGTCGCCGTGACGCTGCCCTGGTTCACGACGATCTGATCCTTGCCGTAGGCCACCAGCAGGCCCGTGCCCCAGTCTCCGTCCGCGGTCACGGTTACGCCTTCGGCCACGGCAAGGGTGTTGCCCGTGCCGTCCACGCGTATGCCTGTGCCGGCGGTGCCGCAGGCCAGCAGGTCCGCCGCCTGGGTGACAGTGTTGTTCGAGCCGTAGATGTGCAGGCCGGTTCCCAGCGTGGCGGTGTTCGCCTGCCCTTCCAGATAGGCCGTGCCCGCCGCGTTGCGGGCCCAGTAGCCGTTCGTATTGGTGAGGGTGAGGCCCGAGCCGTAGACGGAGTATCCGTACCAGTTCCTGCGGTCTATCCGATACCCGAGGTCCTGCAGCGCGGCGAGCTCTGCCTCCATCAGCGTGTTCCAGTTGCGCCAGTACTGATGACTCATGAGCGAGTGGTCGAGCTCTATGTGCGAGAGCTCGGCCGTATCGCCCTCGAAGCCGTTGACCGGGAGGCCCCCGCCGAGCGCGCCCTGCAGCACCTCCGAGACATGCTCCCCGCGGAAGGTGACGCCGCTCCGGGCTTTTGTGCCTGACACGAAGACCGTGCCGTCATAACTTTGCCCTTCCTCGTAGAGGACGATCCGCATGTTCGCCTGCGCCTGCGTGCCATAGCGGTCATACAGATGGCTGTCCCACAGGCTGACCGTGCCGGTCTCGTTTGTGAAGGCACTGCTCTCGCTCTCCGCGCCGCTCGAGCTGATGCCGAGCAGATGGGAGTATTCGTGCACCAGGGTTGTCATCAAGTCGCAGCCTTCCCCATTTCCAAGGGGCGAGAGGTGAGCGGCCTGCCCCCAGCCGGCGCTCTCGGAAATGCCCAGGCCTATCACCACGAGGCCGGCTGTCCCGCCCGTGCCGCCGTGCGCTGTCTGATTCAGGGCCTGGGTGATGGAGTACTGTCCGTCTGCAATGTCAATGCCTCCGGCATAGGCATTGTAGTCATCACATGTTGTGACACCGATGACAAGCGGTTTCGAATTCCT
>JAUNSE010000613.1 GCA_030539415.1 Desulfovibrionaceae bacterium | reverse complement strand
CAAGCACACTGAGAGTCTCGATTTTGTCAAGAGTGGCAAGAAGTTCGGCGGGAACAGGAGCGAACTGCCTCTCGAGCTGTTCTGCGATCAACTTCCTCGTCTGCAGAATAGCCCCCTGTTTCCGCCCGACCTCTCTTTCGAACTCTCTGAACCTGGGAAGTTTGTTTTCTGTCATTGCAGGCATCTCCTCATGACTGCCAGGGCCCGGCCAGAAACTGCCTGACCGGCAATTACTGCTAACACAGATCACAAAACGATGACAAGCGCATCCTGGTCCGGCATATGACAAAAAGTCAAATCTTTTCCACATATCTCTTTGATACTGCTTCAAATAAATTTTTATTTCGCGCACTTTTCCTTCCGCTGCCATCCCTGCCGGCGCAGCCGGAGAACCCGCTTTCCCGCAGACCTGACACTCGGACAAACTCCTGGCATTCAACATATTATAGACATATTGTATTGCAAAACAAACCTCACTGATCCATCTGACGGCGGACCATGCCGAAAATGCCCTCCCGGAGCGCTCCGGAGCTCCTCCCGGCAGACAAAACCTGCGCCGCCCCCGAAGACTTTCGCAGGGCGGCGCCGTCTGCTGTGTCCGCGCCGGAACCGGACCTCTTTCCCGCCGGCCTCATTCCTGGATGATATCTCCCACCACCTTGTCGGCATTCTTCTCGTCCACTATGAGCACCAGGGGCTTTCTGCCCGTGTCCGGCCCCCGTGCGCCATCCAGCCCCGGAGCGCTGTCTATGAGCTCGCGCAGCCGGCTCACGCCGAGCAGCACGGACTTTTCCCGCATGGTCGTCCGCTCCTCGCTCCTTGTCCTGCCCAGCACGCGCCAGCGCATCACCGACGAGGTGGAGGTCCCGAAGAGCTGGGCTATGTCCGACGGGGACACGCCCAGCGCGTGCACGAGCGAGGCCAGCATCTTCTCCCACATGGGCCGCTCCCGGAAATCGGGATTGGTGAACTGATAGCCGCACTCCCGGCACAGATGGCACTGCCGGCCGTTTCTGTGGCCGTTGCGGCAGATGCGCTCCCCGCCGCATTTCGGACACTTTGTCATGGTCCTGTCTCCTTGTCTCTTTCTTTCCGCTTTGCCCGCCACATCCGGGCGGGCGCCCGGGCCGCCTGCCCGGACACCCGCCTCTTCCCCGGTCTTCCTAGACCGAGGTGGTGTTCAGCACGAGCACGACGGCCTCGATGCTGCCGTCATCAGCCCCGACGCTCTTCGGCTCGACCGCGGGGGCGGCCTCCAGCACGAGCGCGTCACCGCCTTCGCCGTGCTGCCAGACCCGCGTCTCGGTCCCGCCGGCGCCGGTGCGCCCTTCGGTTTCGACCCAGCCCCCGCCCAGGGTGAGGCTGCCGGTCGCGCTGTCCAGAGCGGCGTTGTTCGCAGCAAGGATGTCCAGCACGTCCTGCCGGCTCGCGGCGCCCTCAAGGCCCGCCCCTTTGAGCAGCACCTCGATGCCGGACAATGCCGGAGCGCCTTCGGCGGGGTCTTCCACATAAACCGTGGTTATGGTTTGGGGAAGCCTAG
>JAUNSE010000080.1 GCA_030539415.1 Desulfovibrionaceae bacterium | reverse complement strand
CGTAGGACGGTTTCCGCAGGACTCATTGTTTTTCAAGGCCCCTGTCCGTACCCCCAGCAAGGGACGGACGGGGGCTTTCGGCGTCCTTCGGGCCAGGGCTTGCGCCGGGAGCCGCGGACGCGCGCAAAAAGCCCCTCCCGGCCAGAAAGACGCACAAACATTCCGGGCCGGAAGAGGCAGGGAGCGCGGGGAAGAGACAGCAAGGCCCCGCGCCGAACCCTTTTTCAAACTGTCAGGGCGGCTGCTAGAGCGGATAGAAGGCGCCGTTCTCCACGCTGTCGGTGATGGCCTTCAGCCAGTCGGGCATGCGCACGGGGCGGCCGTTCTTGTCGGCCGAGGCGTGCTGGGTCATGCCGGTCACGAGCACCCTGTCCCTCGCCTCGCTGGTCATCTCGTACTCGAAGGTGAGCGAGGCGCGGCCCCATTCGGCAATGGCCACGCGGCAGTGCACCACGTCGTCGAAGCGGGCCGGGGAGCGGTAGCGGCACTGCACCTCGCGCACGGGCAGGTAGATGCCCCTGGCCTCCACCTCGTTGTAGCTGAAGCCGGAGGCGCGGATGTAGGCGTCTCTCGCGCGCTCGAAGATGTGCAGGTATTCGGCGTAGTACACAATGCCCATGGCGTCGGTCTCGCCGTAGGAGATGCGGTGTCCAATCCAGATGTGGGGGGTGGGGAAGTTGGCATTGAGAGACATGGTCTGATTCCTTGAAACGGGGCTGGCGGCTACGGCCGTCCGTCCCGGAAAGTGTCGTCTTCGTCCGCGCCGTCAGCGGCCGCTTCGGCCTCCTCGGCGAGCCTCGGCACCGCGTGCAGCGAGTACCAGCGGGTGTATTCCCAGCAGGCCGACTGCATCATGTCCAGAAGGCTCGTGGCCGTGTCGTAGAACTCGTCCGGCAGCTCGGCCCCGGGCTCGAGGCCGGCCAGCTGATCCTGCAGGTCGGTGTAGAGCTCGGCGCTGTCGTGCAGCATGCGCCCGAACTCGCCGATGGCCTTCCACAGCGCCTTGGGGTCGGCCGGGGCCGGTTCGGCCGCCGGGGCTTCCGTCTCCGGATCGTCCGGGCCTGCGGCATGCTCCATGCCGCTCTCCGGGTCGAAGCCCGGGTGCCCGTGAGCCGCGCCCAGCAGATCCCGGCCCATGAAGCCCACCAGAAAGACGTAGTTGTGGGCGCGCAGCTCGATTTCGCGCAGGCGGCTCATGGAGAACTCTCCCTGCGGCTCGTCCTTCAGGTCCTCGCGCATGATCTTGTTGAAGGCCGAAAGAAAGAGGCCCAGCGGAATGTAGCCCTCGCGCACCGGAAAGATCTCCGGCAGCTGGTCGGTCAGCTCGTCGAGCTCGGGCACGGTGAGCCCGAAGCATTCGGAAAGGCCGCGGATGTCGGCCAGCAGGGAGCCGTTTTCATGGAGAAAGTCCACCGGCGTGATGCCTATCATCATCTGCATGGCGGAATCTCCCTGCCGCCGAAGGCATGGCCTGCGCCGGCCGGCGGAAGAAGCGGTGTGAAAAGTGCGGGCATGAAGCTCTTCTTTGTTCGGGAGGTTGCGCGAAGCGCGGCCTGTGAGGGCGTGAGCCCCGGCCGCGGACCTGAGGGCCGTTCGGCCCGGCGCATACTATCTCACAAAACGCCCTGTCTTGCCATGGAAAAAAATCCGGCCTGTCCGGCAGGGGCGCACGGGAGCGGGGAGGGGCGCCGGCGCCTTTCAGGGGTCATTCGAAAGAAAAGCAGTGATGACAGCATGTTGCATAGAAATCCAGGTGCAGGGCCTGCCGTGAAAAATTGTCGCCCCGGGGAAGGGGCCGGACTCTTGAAAATGTCGCCTGCCATGCGACCAGAAGGGACGGGAAAGCCGGTAGACATGGAGCCATGGACAGCGCCGGAAAGGACATCCGGCAGAGAATCCCTCTCAAACCCGAACATCGCACCGCTCCGTGAGGAATGCCATGACCGCGCGAACAGTCTCCCGCCCCCTGCTGACACTTGCTCTTGTCTTTCTCTGTCTTGTCTCTTTCGCCCCTTCCAGTGCCAGAGCCGGCGGCGCTGTCGCCGGCAACGGACAGTATGCCCAGGCCTTTATGCAGGCCGACACCGAAGCGTGGGCTCTCTCCATGGTCGGCAATCACAGATACCGCTGTCTGCTGGGGCTGACTGCCACCTACCTGGCGTTCTGGGACCTGAGGCAGAAAATGTTCAGCAAGCCTGTCGAGCAGATCACGCTTCAGGAGGCAGGCGGGCTGTATGCTCTGGCCGCCTATCTGCTCGCCGATTACGCCTGCGGCTGTCAGATGGTCGGCAAACTGTCCGGTCCGATGCGCCAGAAGATTGAGAAAATTGTTGAAGAGCACAGGAATGCCATCTTTCTCTTTGGAGATCCCGCCGAGGTCATAGGCGAAATAGAGGCCTGCATCGGACTCCATGGTGACGAGGCATATCGGGTGGGCGAACAGGCGGGCAAGGCCTACCTGCTGATTTCCGCCCGCTGATGCCGGCCCGCACGGAAGGAAAAGCACGGGCGAAGCGCCTGCTCCGCCATTCAAAAACCCAAACAGCATAACGGACGCGCCCCCGAACGGCGGGGCGCAAAGGAGAAGCAAAAATGAAGAAGGGTCTTGTCGAACTGGTTTTCATTCTGGACCGCAGCGGCTCCATGAGCGGCCTTGAGAGCGATACCATCGGCGGCTTCAACAGCCTGGTCGAAAAGCAGAAGGCCGAGGAAGGAGAGGCGCTGGTCACCACCATCCTCTTCGATTCCGAAATCGAGGTCCTGCACGACCGCCTGCCGCTTGCCGAGGTTCCGCCCATGACCCGCAAGGAGTACTTCGTGCGCGGCTGCACGGCCCTGCTGGACGCCATCGGCTTCGGCATCGAACACATCGAAAAGATTCACAAGTACGCCAGGGAGGAGGACGTGCCCGAGCACACCCTCTTCGTCATCACCACCGACGGTCTCGAGAACGCCAGCCGCCGCTTTGACAGCTCCGCGGTGAAGAAGCTCATCGAGGCCCGCAAGGAGACCGGCTGGGACTTCCTCTTCCTGGGCGCCAACATCGACGCCGTGGAGACGGCCGGCAGCATCGGCATTCATGCCGACCGCGCCGCCGACTTCCACTGCGACTCCGCGGGCTTGGGCGTGGTTTTCAACGCCGTGGGCAGCTCCATCTGCAATCTGCGCGCGGCCGGCCTGGTCGGCGACGTCTGGAAGAAGGACATCGACGAGGACTTCAGAAAGCGCGCCAAGAACGGCAGGTAGGGCGGATCCGGCAGGCAGGGCCCGAAGCCCCCTGTCCGGAAGCCCCTGTCCCGGGGAAGGCCGCAGCCGGCGGCACCCCGGGCAGGGGCGGACGGAGCCTGCGAACCATGCGGCCCGAAAGGACCGGAAACAAAAAAACAAGGAGAATCTCATGCAGCCTGAAAGAAAAAAGGGCCTCCTCTATATCGCGGCCCTGGCGCTTGCCGTGTTCTGCGGCGTCGCCGGCTACTACCACTTCTTCACCGGCCAGTTTGTCTTCGCGGCGGAAAAGCTGGACGAGGGGGCCATGAAGCGCTTCCTCTTCTTCGGCATGGACCCGAACGGACGGGACAGGCAGGGCAGGGCGGCCCTGACGGTCTCCGCCTGGCACGACTACGTGCGCCCGGTGAAACTGCTGCTGGAGCACGGGGCGGATCCCGACATCAGGGACGACGGGGGCTGGACGCCTCTCATGATTGCCGCATCGACCATCTACCGGGACGAGATAGAGCAGCTCATACGATACAAGGGCAACGTCGGCTCGATGTCCGGCCGCATGTACCTCATCGACAGCGGCCCGAGAACATACGTCATGGAAGCCCTGCTTGAAGGCGGGGCGAAGGCGGACGCCGAAACGCCCGAGGGTTTCACCGCCCTGGCCATGGCCTGCTACACCGGCCGCACCAAGGCTGTGGAAGTCCTGCTGAAGCACGGCGCCGACCCGAATCACAGGGACAGCTTCGGCAACCGCGCCTGGCAGTACAACTGCCGCAGGCACGCCTACGACGACATACGCGCCCTCTTCGCGAAGTACGGATACCGCTAGGCCGCGCGCATTGGGCTTTCCGCGCCCCCCGGCGGACGGCTTTCCCCCCGCCTCAAGACCGCAAAATCTCAAAACCGGACGCGCCGCACCGCGGCCAGGAGCAGGACAATGACATTCGCAAAAATCACCCGCGCGCTGACAGTCCCCGCCCTCCTTCTCGCCTGCCTGACCTTCAGCCCCTACGCCGTTCAGGCCGGCGGCGAGTACTTCTCGGGCTCCGAGGCCCAGATCAACAGGCAGTTCATGTCGAGAGACCAGTGGCAGGAGAGCATGCGGGCCGCGCGCCGCTACTGCGACGACAACGGCATCAAGGCCTCCTACGAGAAGCTTGCCCGGGACTGGCAGCAGCTCGCGGACAGGAGCCTGCGCCAGGTCCGGGTCAACCAGGCCAAGGACATCTTCGCCCAGGCCGTCTACCTCTATCTGGACGATCTGTACTCGGGCCAGGCCATCGAAGTCTCCGAGGGCGAGACGCTGCGCACGCTGAAGCAGATCTCCGCCCGGCACAGGGTGGGCAAGAGCAGCATCGTCGACCCCAAGATGGTCATGGAGAGCATAGGCGAGACCATCAACCAGAGCCAGTCGGACAGCAATATCCTGATGGACAGGCTGATCACCATCTTCCAGTCCTTCCTCATGGACTGATGTCGCCTGTTGTCCGCATCCTGTGCCGGTTGCTAACCGGCATGGGATGCGGCCCCTCCGTCCTGATTCCGTCTTGACGGTGGCGTGAAAAACAGTCCATCATGCCGGATACGTCTGACAAAAAGGAGGGAAATGTCATGACACACAGGAAATCCGGCGCGGCAGCTGCCCGTATCGCGGCGCTCTGCCTTGTTCTTCTTCTTTCGTTCTGCGCCGCTCCCGACGCCCGGTCCGCAGGCGGCTATTTCGGCCCCAACGCAAGGCAGAACATCAACATCTTCATGGCCGCCGATCAGTGGGAGTACAGTCTGGCGCGGGCCAGCGACTACTGCAGCGAGCACGGGCTGGAAGCGTCGTACAGAAAGCTTCTGCAGGACTTCAATCATCTGCTGGCCGGACGGCGTCTGCAGGACGTCTCCGTCTCCGCGGCAAAGGACGTCTTTGCCCAGGCCGTTTTTCTGGCCTTCGATCACCGCTTCAGCCTTCGCGAACTGGACGAGATGGTGAGCAGCAGCAGGCTGAGAACTCTGGAAAACGTGATCGCCCAGCACAGGGAGGGCGAGAGCAGATACGTCAAGCCGGAGGATGTTGTGGACAAAGTCTGCAATGCCCTCGGGATGACCACGACGGACGCAAAGCAGCTGTTTAAAAGGCTGATCCCCATCTTCAGCAGGCTGTACCGCTGATGCCGCTTTAATTGCCGTTCTGCCGGCCGCTGATGCCGGCGGACGGCGCTCCGTTCGCCCTGACGCCGGCGCACGGAAAGCAGTCGCACGCACAATACGTCTGACAAACAGGAGGGAATGTCATGACACACAGCAAAGTTGGCGCGGCAGCCGCCCGCATCGGGGCACTCTGTCTCGCTCTCTGCCTCTCGCTCTGCCTTGCCGGGACCGCCGGAGCCTATGAGGAGTCCTTCGGCTCCAGCACCCGGGAGAACGTCCGCGTCTTCACCTCGGACAGCGTCTGGTTCTCCGCCATGCAGCAGGCCGTCAGGCTGACCCAGCAGAAGGGGAACACGGCGGGCAAGTACAGCACCCTGGCCGGCATGTATCTGAAGACCGTGCAGGGCAGGGACATACAGTATGTCCGGGTGGAGCCCCTGAAGGAGATGTACGCCCTGGCCACGGCCCTGGAGCTTGACTATCTGCTGCTGGCGGCCGGCGTGGACAAGATTGTCGTGCCCGAGATTCGCGCGCAGATTGCGGCCGAGGTGCGCACTCACGAGCAGTGCCGGCAGGACATCGTCTCGCCCGACCTTCTCGCGGACAGAATCGCGGAGATGGTCGGCCTGAGCGGCAGCGAGAAGCAGTCTCTCGACAAGAGGCTCTTCTCCTTCTACAGCAACATACTTTTCACCGAATAGGGCCGCGGGAACGGCGGCAAAAACGATGGTGAGGCCGTCCCGCGCGGACGGCCCGGCGGCAGGCACTCCCTCCGGGATTGTCTGCCGCTTCTCTTTCACGACCAGTCCCTCCCGCCAAAGCGCTCTGGAAAGTGGCTTTTGCAGTTGACACATGCTGTTCCGCCAAGTACTGCAGACAATGAGTCTGGTCTGAAAAGCGCCCGCTTTTCGGCACTCTTCAGCCGTGCCCTCCGGGCACAGGGAAAAACCATGACTCCCGCAAAACTCCTTCTTCCGGCGCTCTGCCTTGTCCTTGCCATGGCCGTCTGCGGCCTTTCCGACGCCGTCTCCGCAGCCGGCGACTCCTTCGGGCCAGACGCCGCCCAAAATGCCAGAAGCTTCGTGTCCGACACCCCCTGGGAGAGCCGTCTCGACGGGTGCGACAGGCTCGTCAGAAAGGACGGGCTCGAGAAGGCGTACCGTCAGCTTGAGAAGACGTACACGGAGCACGTGCGCGGCAAATCCCTCGAGCAGCTCTCCCGCGCAGGGACCGAAGAGGTCTATGCCCTGGCCGGCGCCCTCCAGGTGCACAATGTCGTCGCCCAGGTGATGATGGTCGAGGATCTGGACGAAATCATGCGCACCCATGACGACTGCGCGGCCAGGATCGTCAGTCCGGACAGCGTCCGCAAGGAGATCGACAGGACTCTCGGCCTGAAGGAGGCGCAGCTGCGCGACCTCAACCAGAAGTTCCACGAAATCTGGTATGATCTGCAGACCCGGGTGCGCCCCTGACGGGGGAGAGCCCGGCCCTGATCCGGACGCGCACAAGGGCCTGTCCATGAGCCCCCTGAATGCCTTACTGCGCCCATTCCTGCGCTCGGTCCTGCTCTGCCTGGCACTTCTGCCCCAGGCCGCCTGCACGGTCGAAAACGCTCCTCCCGGAGACGTGAACTTCGGCCGGGACGAAGCGGCCAATGCCCGCCTCTTCATGACCGGCGGGCAGTGGAAGGCCGAGATGCTGATGGCCCGGGAGCTTGCGGAGCGCCATGGCCTTGCCGAGGCCTACCGGGCCCTGGGACGCGACTGGCGGGCCATGCGCTCGCGCTTCGCGGGCAGTGTCGCCATCGTGCCTGCGAGACGGCTCTTTGCCAGGGCGGCATACCTTGCCGCCGACCATGCGGCCTTGCTCGAGGCCGGGCGGAGCAGGGCGGACGCCCGGCCGGCCTCCGAAGGCCTCTCTCCCGAAGCTGGGGACATGGCCCGGCGCCTTGCCCTGCACGCGGAGGGCGGACGCCGTCATGTCAGTCCCGAGGCCGTCATGGCCGAGACTGCCGCCCGCATCGGCCTCACCCGCGCCCAGCTGGAGCTTCTGGCGCGCAGGCTGACCGCCATGGCCCGGAGTGGCCAGCGCGGCTGACAGCCCGCTCACATTCCATACCCGCACCGGACGGCAGGCATCTGCAGAGAATGCCTGCCGTTTTTCATGACTTTCTTCTTGCCAAAGGCAGTGCTGAGCGCGGAATCATGTACTTTCCGCGTGTTGACACAGTCTTTTGAAACAGAGTATCATTAGCAAAATAATGGTCCGCAGGACGCCCTGGCGCCCCGCGCGGACCGCGGCGCCGCGCGGGCAGAAGACATCCCCTGCCCCCTGTTCTCCCCGCACAGGCCCTCTGCCGGAGCACGGCAGACGGCCGGCCGCCCGCCTGCCCCCTCAGGCCCTTGTTCAGGCCCGCTCGTCCGGCCCGGCGCACGCCGGCCGCGAGCCCCCGTGAACACGCAGCACGCGGCAGCCCGCGACCTCCCTCTCGGGGCGCCGGCATCCGCCATGGAGAAGAAGATGAGAAGCGACGCCCGGCTCCCCCTGTGCGCTCTGGCGCTTTTGTGCCTGGCGCTCTGCGGCTTCACCCCGCAGTACGGC
>JAUNSE010000612.1 GCA_030539415.1 Desulfovibrionaceae bacterium | reverse complement strand
TCCCAGGCGGCATATCAAAATCCACACTTCACTGTAAAAAATTTCATGCATCCCGTCCCCGGCCGGGGACGGGCGCCCGTCTCCCCGTCCCTGTCCGCGAGAAACGGCAGAAACCGCTCAACCGGCGCCGAAGGCGACAGCCCTGCGTTCCCGAGCTGCTCGCTCCCGATTCCGACCAGTCCGAATTTCATCCGTGTTTCAGGCATGCTGACAGTCGGAAGAGGATTTGCGCCTGTTTTCCGCCAGCTTGCCGTTGCCGCCCTTCCCCGCATCGTCGAGCCGCCGTCAGGCAGAGAACCGGCGCACAGCCCATCCTCCCCGCTTCCCGCCATGTTTCCAGAGCGTTCATGGAACGGCAGATTCTGGGCAAACTGACCATGCTGTCAGGGTGAACGGCGAATCGCGGCTGCGCCGACAAACAGCCCAGGCAGCAGGCAGCATCCAGGCTCCAGACAAACTGGCACGAACAATGCAAATCATCGGCGAAGCAAATGGCAGACGCCTCCGCCTCCCGAAAGAGCACGCCGCAGCACGACGGCCGCACGGTCGGCGCGCAGCGCAGGCCCGGGCATGACAGGCAGCCGGCCGGCAGTCCGAACAGTCAAAGCAGATGCAAAGGAGCGTTATATGGTCAGACAGTGCGTCCTTCTTCCTTTTCCCTTTCCCCGTCCCTTTCCGCCCGTCGTCATTCACTAGCTTCATTTTCCATTCACCCCGCCTCACACAGTTTTTCCGGGGACGGCAGGCCGCGCGGGGAGGCCGACCGTCCCGCCCGGAGCAGGACCTGCATCTGACAGCAGGAAGTTTTCGCCCGCTCGCGGACAAAATTGGCACGCTTCCTGCTTACAGTAATACGCGCACCGCTTCCGGCCGGATGGCCGGGCGGGCGGCTCCAATCCGGGGCCCGGGCAGCGGCCCCCCGCCTCCCCGTCCTTCACGGCGCCGCGCAATTCCGCCTCTTTCTCTTCACAAGGAGTTCAGTCATGCCTGTTTTTCTTCCGTTTGCCATTCTCGCCCTCCTCGAAATCCTTGCCGGGGAGAAGACCGTCAAATAGGCCCGGCCCTTCCTCCTCACCCCTCGCCGCATCCGTCTTCCACCGCATGGGAGGGCAGGCTTCGGAGGAGCCTGTCCGTCCCGCCCCGCAGCATGCCGGGGCAGCCGCGTCCCGATGCCCTGTCCCTGCGATGCTCGGGCATCGGCTCGGGGCCCGCCAGCCCCGCGTTCCGCCGCACATGCATTGCCTCCGGCCCTCTTCGGGCCGAAACCATGCGACATTCCTCTTTCACATGGGGCCGCCCCGCCGGCCCGGGGAGAAAACCATGCCTGTCATCGCCGCCCTGCGCATCCTTTCCGTCGTCTCCGGTATCGCCGCTCTTGTCCTCGCCAATCCCAGGGCTCTCAGATAGCCCCTCTCCCGTCCGTCTCCTCCCTTCGCTTCCGCCTCTTCGCTTCCGGCCCGGCGCGGCCGGCACACAAGGAGTTCACATGAATCGGCACTGCTTCCAGCCCGGGCCCGTCCATCGCCGGAGTGCCCATTGCCAGCC
>JAUNSE010000611.1 GCA_030539415.1 Desulfovibrionaceae bacterium | reverse complement strand
GAGACGCGGGGACCGGCCCCCTCTCCTGCTGAACGGCAAAGCCCCCGCCCGGATATCCCGGACAGGGGCTTCTGCCTGAAATCCAGGGCGGACCTGAAGCCGGCTCCACTTTAGCGAGGCCCCCTGCCCGCCGGCTAAAGGCTACGCTTCCTCCAGACCCGCCTTCACCACGTCGGCCGGCACATGGCAGGCGTATTCCGCGTGATCCACCTCGCCCGGCTGGGCGTAGCCCCAGCGGGCCGCGGCGCAGGCGATGCCCAGATTCTTTGCCGCGTCCACGTCGTCGCTCCTGTCGCCGACCATGAGCACGCGGGCCGGGTCGGCGCCGGTGGCGCCAAGGTCAAGGCGCAGCACGTCGGCCTTGGAGTGCACGCCGCCCTCGAGGTCGGCGCCGCCCGCGTAGTCGAAGTAGCGCGCCAGATCAAAGTGATCCAGGATGCGGCGGGCGTAGACCAGGGGCTTGGCCGTGGCCAGCACGAGTTTCCTGTCCGCGTCCTTCAGGGCCCGCAGCATTTCGGGCACGCCGGCGAAGACGCTGTTCTCGAAGATGCCCTTCTCCGCGAAGTACTCGCGGTAGAGGCGCACCCCCTCGCGGCCGCCCTCGGGGCTGCCGGAGATCTTCGTGAAGGACTCGAGCAGCGGCGGGCCGATGAAGACGTAGAGGTCCTTCCGCTCCCGCTCTATGCCCATGCGCTTCAGGGCGTATTCGCAGGAGTTGAGAATGCCCGGCGCCGAGTCGGTCAGGGTGCCGTCCAAATCGAAGAAAATGTGCGTGTAGCGCATTGTGCTCATCAACTGTCTCCAGAGCCCGGGGAAAGCGTTTGCTGCGGGCAAGCAAAAGGGGCCCGCGAAAGGCCCCCGAACATGCGCCGGGAGATGTCCCGGACAAGGCAAAGGATCAGGCGGACTCCTTCAGCAGCCCCAGGGGGCCTGCCTCGGCCGTCATGGCCGCGATGGCGAGCCCCAGGAACTCCTCCAGCGTCAGGCCCATGTCGGGGCAGGAGCGGACGATGTCCCTGCTGACGCCGGCCGCGAAGGCCTTGTCCTTCAGCTTCTTCTTGAGGCTCTTGACCTCCATCCCGGCGATGCCTGTCGGCCGCACCAGGGCCGCCGCTGTCACGAGGCCGGTGACGGTCTCGCCGCAGCGCAGGGCCACGTCAAAGCGGGTCCGCACGGGCGTGCCGTTGTGCTCGCTGTTGTGGGCCCTGATGGCCTGCAGCGCCTCCTCGGGCAGCTGCCCCTTCAGGATCTCGGCGCCCTCGAGGCCGTGCCTCTCGGGACAGGACTCTGTGGCCGGATAGTCCAGGTCATGCAGAAGGCCCGTCCTGGACCACAGCTCGGCATCCTCGCCGAAATGCTCCGCCAGCCCGCGCAGCACGGCTTCGCTGGCCAGCGAGTGCTGGAGAAGATGCTCGCGAACGCCGCGGCCGTCCAGCAGGGCCAGGGCTTCCTCGCGTGTAATCATTGCCTGTGACTCCATGGCGGGCTGGCCGCCTAGAGCGTGTGGACACGAGTTGGATAGACTCGCGATCACACAAATTTTGC
>JAUNSE010000610.1 GCA_030539415.1 Desulfovibrionaceae bacterium | reverse complement strand
CTCAAGCTGCGCGCCCTGGCCGGCCGCCTGCAGAGCAACAACGGCATGGTCTGCACATGGACCGAGGCCGTGCCCGAATGGCTGGCCTCGCGCTGCACCGAAACCGAAACCGGCGCCCGCAACATCGACTACGTGCTGGCCGGCTCGGTGCTGCCCAGGCTGGCGAAGGAAATCCTGGCCCACATGGCCGAGGACTGCCCGCCCCAGAACGTGGCGCTGGACGTGCGCGACGGCGAGCTGGTCATGCTCTTCGGCGACGAGGCGGCCGAAACCGCTCCGGCCGCGGCCGGCGAGGAGTAGTCCATGGCGAAGCTTCCCTCCGTTCTGCTCACCCTGCTCGAGCGCGACGAGGCCCTGGCCCGCCAGCTCGGCAACGAAATCTCCCGTCTCGGCGCGGACTGCCAGGGCCACTTCTGGAACGACCGCCCGGACGCGCAGGTGCTCTCGCAGCTCTTCAAGGAGCTGTGCAAGCCCGACCTCGGCGCCTGGGTCGTGGCCGGCGGCGCCGCCTCCTTCACGAAGGAGACGCTCTCGGCCATGTCTCTGGCCATGCTGGCCGCTAGGCACAGCCGCGCCCAGCTCGGGCTTTCCGACCTGCCCCTGCTGATCAGCCCCTCCGGCTCTGAGGCTCCCTCCCTGCCCACGCCTCTGGAGGGCGCGCAGATCGTGGTCCGCGGCCTCGGCGCGAAGACCGTGGCCGCCCTGCACACCGCCCGCGCCCTGCCCGAGCTCCCCTACCGCCTCAACGTCATGGCCCTGCACGGCCTGGGACTCTGGGTGGAGGTCGGCCCGTCCGGCGAGCCCTGGGAGGGCGCCCTGCTGGGGACCAGGGGATGCAGCCCGGACACCCACGGCGTGGGGCAGGCCGGCATCATCCCCCAGCGCTGCACGCTCAGGTATCCCGTGAGCGGCATGAAGCTGAATGCGGAGTCCGGAGAGTTTACAGCCTGGGGGACAGGCAATAAACTGACCGTGGCGGAATCCTACTTCGCCCGCCTCGACGGTCTGCCGGAAGCCCTGATCTTCGGCCCCTTCCCCGGAGAAGACGATCCGGAGCTCTACGTGCTGGACCTGTGCTAACCCGTACCCAGGAAGCAACATGTCTCACATGCCCCCTCTTCTGACGCAGCTTGCGGCCGCGGGACGCGGACTTCTCCGCGTCCTGGCAGCCGGGCTTGTCCTTGCGCTGCCGGCCGCGGGCTGCTCGTCGGGGACTCCGCCCACCATACCGGCGGGCTCCACCACCACACCGGGCGCGACGCCCGAGACCATGATGTGGAACTTCGCGCCAAGAGCCATGGTGCTGCACATCAAGGCCGACACCCAGCTGAACTTCGCCGACGATCAGTCGCACACGCTGCGCATGTGCGTCTACCAGGTGGACAAGCTGGACGCCTTCAACGAGCTCGCCTCGACCGCCGAGGGACTGGCGACGCTCATGCAGTGCAGGAGCTTCGACAAGTCGGTCATGGACGTGCAGAGCCAGATTGTCACTCCCGGCCAGGTGGAGACGCAGATGCTCGACCGCGCCGAGGGGGCGAAGCA
>JAUNSE010000609.1 GCA_030539415.1 Desulfovibrionaceae bacterium | reverse complement strand
TGAATCAGACTGCTGCCGTTCTTTCTCTCCAGGGAGATTTCGGCCGAGCCTCCGTACTTGCAGGCATTGGAAACAAGGTTCTCGAGACAGCGCTTCAGGCAGAGGGGGCGGGCGTTCACGACAAGCGGGCCGTCCAGATTCTGAAGCGTGTCGGAAACCGTGACATTGCGGCCAACATCCGCGTAGTCGTCTCCCACGCTCTGAATGAAGGCGCGCACGTCCAGACGGGTCATGGGCTCCTCGGTGTTCATGCTTCGGGCCAGCTCAAGCCCCTGCTTGATGATGGCCTGCATGTCCGTGGCCGCATCCTGCAGCTTCTGGCGCAGGTCTTCCGGCTCCACGCGGTCCAGACGGAGCTGCAGCCTCGTGAGCGGCGTGCGCAGGTCATGCGCCATGGCGGCAATCATGCGGTCCCGTTCCGCGAGATTGCCGCAGATGCGCTCGCGCATATGGTTGAAGGACTGGGCCGCCTCGCGGACCTCCCTGACTCCGTGCTCGGGCAGCGGCGCGGAGGCTTCCGGATGCCGGCCGAAGGTTTCGGCGGCAATGCCCAGGTCGCGCAGGGGGCGTGTCACGCGCAGGAGCAGACAGCCCATCAGCAGCAGGATGATGATGGCCTCGAGCAGCACGAAGAAGCGCTGCGTCCAGACAACATTGCGGTCATCCACATTGAAGGGCTGCGTCACCTTGAGCCATGTGCCGTCGGAAAGACGGACGGCCGTCTCCAGAACGGGCAGATGCATGGGAAAGATGCCCGTGCCGTTCTCCTGCCGTCTGGCCGCCACTTCCGGCAGCTCGCTCATGTCGCTGCCGAAGCATTTCTCTACCAGCGCAATCAGCCGTCCCACCTGAGGGGTCCCGTCCTTCCAGTTCGGCGCCTCGGGAAGAATTTCCACCATCTCCCGAAGCTTTTCCGGACGCTCGTGATCCGCCATATGGAGCAGGACCTTTCTGCGCTGCCCTTCGGACATCGAATTGAACATGAACCAGTAGGTGACAAGGTTTTCCGCCCTGCTCTTCTCCAGCTGGTGCACGTAGATGGCCTGCACGCTGCAGACCACATAGAAGTTGGCCGCCTGCAGAATCAGGATGCCCACAAAGAGCAGGCACAGCAGCTGGCCGAACAGAGAGTCCGGCAGCTTCAGCAGCCGCAGTCCCGGCATTTCCTTCAGCTTCACCTGGCGCTCCTCTGGACAGGCACCACAAGCATGTAGCCATCTCCGCGCATGGTGCGGATGAGGGTCGGATTGCGGCCGCTGTCGCGAAGCTTGGCGCGCAGGCGGCTCACCTGCACGTCAATGCTGCGGTCGTAGGAATCGGATCTGTCGGCCATGTGCTCAAGGATGGTCTCGCGGCTCAGCAGACGCTGCGGATTCTGCAGGAACAGCATCAGCAGCCTGAACTCGATGGCGCTCAGCGGCACAACGACCTCCTGCTCGTCGATAAGATGCCTCGCGGCAGTGTTGACCCGCCAGGAACCGAATTTCCATATGTCGTTCGGGCGGGAGACGGGCTGCTCCCCGTCCTCCGCTGCCTGTCTTGTCGCCGCG
>JAUNSE010000608.1 GCA_030539415.1 Desulfovibrionaceae bacterium | reverse complement strand
GCCAGGAAAAGTACAAAGCCATTTCTTTCTCTCTTCTTTCTCTTCTTCTCGTCCGAAGGGGCCGGGACCCGCGCCTAGCGGGCCAGCCGCTCGCGCAGCCGCTCCATGGGCAGGCCGAAGAGCCTGCGGATGCGGACAAGATAGGCCGCCGCGCACAGCGTCAGGGCCAGGATGTAGCCTGTCCAGAAGCCGGGCGCGCCCATGGCCGGCACCAGAAGATCGGTCCTGCCCAGAATCCAGCCGCAGCCGATGCCGACAAGGCCGTTGGCGAGCAGCATGACCTTGAAAATGTAGCGCGTGTCGTTGCAGCCGCGCAGGATGCCGGCGCTGACGTTCTGCACCGTGTCCAGCAGCTGGAAGCCGGCGCAGAAGAGGAGCAGCGTGCAGGCATGGGCCAGCACCCGCGGGTCCGTGCTGTAGAGGCCGGCAATCCCCTCCCTGCAGGCTATGGTCGCGGCCATGGCGACGAGGGCCAGCGCGGTGCCGCAGACCAGGGCCGTGTGCGCCGCGCGCCTGGCCGCCTCCTTCTCGTCCGCCCCGAGGCATCTGCCGACGCGGATGGCCGCGGCCATGTTGACGGACACGGGCAGGCAGAAGAGCACGCTCGCGTAATTGATGACTGTCTGATGGCCGGCCACCACCTCAGGGCCCAGGGGGGCCAGAAAGAGCGCGGTCACGGCGTAGAGGACGCATTCCATCACCAGCACAAGGCCCATGGGCACGCCCACGCGCAGTATGGCGGCAAGGGACGCCGGGTCCAGCATTCTCTCCCGCTCTCCCCGGGCGGCGCCCAGGGCGCCGCCCGGGCGGAAGAGGCCGCGGAACAGCGACCAGCGGCCGAGATCCCTGTCCAGATGCAGGAAGAGCGCCATGGCCAGGGCCATGAACCAGAAGCAGATGGAGGTGGCGACGCCGCAGCCGATGCCGCCGAGTTCGGGCAGGCCCAGATGCCCGTAGATGAAGATCCAGTTGCAGGGGATGTTCAGGGCGAGGCCCAGGGCGGCGATGAGCATGGCGGGCCTGGTGCGGCCGTGGCCCTCGAAGAAGGAGCGCATGGTGATAAAGAACAGAAAGCCCGGTATGCCGGGCGCGAGCGCCCTGATGTAGCCGCCGCACACTTCGGCGAGCCGTCCCTCGAGCCCCAGCAGCTCGGTCTGCCATGACAGCCAGACAAGCAGCGCCGTCAGCAGCACGCTCTGCGCCAGCGCCAGAAAGAGCCCCTGGCGCAGCATGTGGGCGGCGCGTCCGGGGCGGCCCGCGCCCACCAGCTGGGCGCACATGCCCGGCAGGGCCAGCTGCAGGCCGATGGCGAACATGCTGATCGGCGCGAAGAGAGAGCCGGCCACGGCCACGCCGGCCAGATCGACCGAGGCGTAGCGGCCGGCCATGATCGTGTCCACGCAGTTCATGCCCGTCTGGCAGAGCTGGGCCAGCACGATGGGTAGGCCCAGGCGGACAAGGGCCGAGAGTTCGCGTCCGGAAAAGTGCAGCTTCATGACGTCCTCGGGATGGGGGGAGGCTCGGGGAGAGAGGCCGGCCGGAGAAAGGTCTC
>JAUNSE010000079.1 GCA_030539415.1 Desulfovibrionaceae bacterium | reverse complement strand
GCTGGACGGGTCGGAAGATTGCATAACGAAGCTTTGGAAGTCCCCCGAAAAGGCTGGATTTGACCGTTCGGTTATATTTTGTCAAAGATGCGTCTCCCGCAGGGGAGGATTTTGAAAGAGGGCACCGCCATGGCGGTGCCCTTCGCTATTTTCAGAGGGTGCCGGCCCCGATGGCGGCCCGCACGCGCGAAAGAAAGAGCTCCGAGGGCTTGGAGAAGAGCTGGTTCTTGTTCCAGACAAGGTCCACATGCGAGGTCAGGGCCGGTTCCAGGGGGCGGAAGCGCAGCGGGCCGTCTTCGGTGATCCGCACAATGCCCTCCAGACAGAGGACGCAGCCTGCGCCGCTCTCGGCCATGAGGGCGGCGTTGAAGAGCAGATTGTAGGAGCCGGCAAGCCGCGGCTCGCCGGGCACGGCCGCAAGCCACGAGGCAAGCTGGCCGCCTTCAAGAGACTGGCGTGAGACGGTCAGGGGCACATCGCGCAGATCCTCCGGCCGCACAGAGGATCGCTCCGCCAGGGGACTGTCCCTCCGCATCAGCACGCCCCATCTGTCGGCATGGGGCAGGCGCAGATAGTCGTAGCGGGTGACGTCGTGCGGCTCGATGAAGACGCCGAAATCCAGAAGGCCCTTGTCCAGGCGCTCCATGACATCGTCGGCGTTGCCGCTGAAGAGCTCGTGCCTGACCGAAGGGTGTTCGGCGGTGAGCCCGTTCAGAACGACGGCCAGGGTGGAGAAGGCGCGCGTCTCCCCGGCGCCGATGCGGATGACGCCGTCAAGCTCCTCCGGTGCCGAGACCTCCTCCTGCGTCTTCTGCACGAGCTCCATGATCTGGCCCGCGCGCTTGCGCAGGAGCAGGCCCTGCGCGGTCAGGGTGATTTTGCGGCTGCCCCGCTCGAACAGGCGGGCGCCCATCTCCTCCTCCAGGTCCATGATCTGCCTGGAGAGGCTGGGCTGGGTGATGTGTAGCACTCTGGCCGCCCCGGAGATGCTCTGCTCGCGGGCGACGGCCAGGAAGGAACGCAGATGTCTCAGTTCCATGCCGGCCTCCTTTACCTTCCTTACCCATGCATGAAAACTATGTCAAGCTATGCAATATAAGTATTTGCTATTGCTTGGGCAAATCGGTAGACAGGAAAGCACGGAAGGCGGAAGCGGGTCCAATCCCCCCGGACCCGAAGCTCCGCCCGGTCTGCCCCGCCGGAAGTCGGCCGATTCGAGGCAGGGCGGGACCTCAGCCGGCCGGTCCGGCAGACGGAAACGGCAATGGCATTGAAGGAACAATACGGACGGGGCATGGCTGCGATACGGAGGAGGCCGGCATGCGCGCGGACACAGCAATGGACATGATGACAGATATGGAGGCGGAAGCCGGCTGCTGCCGGGAAGAGGCCGTCAGTGCCCTCTGCCGGGCGATGCGCGAGGGCCGGGTCATCACGGCCGGAACCGCCGAGCACAGGGTGCTTCTGGCCTGCAGCAACCAGGCCATGCGCCTTACGGCGGAGCTCAGCGGCGCGTACCACAGTCCCGACGAGCTGCGCGCGCTCATGGCGCGGATCACCGGACGGCCGGTGGACAAGGGCTTCGGGCTCTTTCCGCCGTTCTACACGGACTTCGGCCGCAACATCTTTCTGGGCAGGAACGTCTTCATCAACGCCGGCTGCTGCTTTCAGGATCAGGGCGGCATCTATATCGGCGACAATGTGCTCATAGGCCACCGGGTGGTCCTGGCCACCATCAATCACGGTCTCTTCCCGGCACGGCGCTGCGAGAACCATCCCGCTCCCATACATATAGAGAACAATGTCTGGATAGGGGCCGGCGCCATCGTGCTGCCCGGCGTGACCATAGGCGAAAACGCCATTGTGGCGGCCGGAGCCGTGGTCGCGAAGGACGCGGCCCCGGGCACCCTGGTTGCCGGCGTGCCGGCGCGACAGATAAGAAAGGTGGACGATATGGCCGACAGGACGCCCGCGACCTCTGGCTGCGGGCCTGATGCGCGGCAGCTCGCCGCGTGCGGGAGGACGGCATGAACCGCTCGAGAAGAACTTTTCTGACCGCCGGCGTGCTGGCAGCCGGCGCGCTGACAGGCGCAGCCCTCGGCTCCACGCTTCCGTTCGGCTCCGCTCCGGAAGCGGCACAGGCCGCCGCAAGCGAGGTGCACCCGCTCTTTCCCGCCCACGCCCCGCTGGGCGAGGGGCAGGGCGTGCATCCCGGCCGGGTGGTCTGGACGCACAGGCCGCAGGCCGTGTCCTGGGACGGCACAGGCTTCTGGTGGCAGCCGGAGCACTTTGCCGAAGACGTGATTCTGGAAATGGTCAGGTCCGGCATAGCCGCTCTTGCCGGCACCGCGACCGCGGCAGAAGGCTGGGCCGCGCTCTTTGCCTGGCACAACGCAAAGTCCGGCCGGACCGGCGGCCGAAAGCCCGGGGAGAAGATTGCCATCAAGTGCAACATGAACGGGGCCGCGGCCTACGATGACGACAGAGATGGCAGGACGCACGAGAGTTTCACCTCGCCGGTGCTGCTGAAGTGCCTGCTGACCTCGCTGGTAGAAGACGCCGGCGTGGCCCCCTCCGACATCACGGCCTATGACGCGGGCCGCATCTTCCCGGACTTCATGATGGCCATGTGCCGGGAAGGCATCCTTTCCGGGGTGAACTTCAGGCACAGGGACCCGGGCGGAGAACTGGATGCCGTGCCGGATGAAGGCGAAGCGCTGAGCTGGTCGGGCGAAGTGCGCGGCGCCGTCTGCCGCCTCCCGCGCTGCGTGACCGAGGCCCGCTATCTCATCAATCTGGCGAGCCTCAAGGGCCACTGCTACGGCATGACCCTCTGCGGCAAGAACCACTTCGGCAGCATCCTCAACACAAGCCGCATGCGCGCGCCGCAGGCGGCCGGCCTGCACGGGCCTGTCTCCTCGGGCCGCATGGGCGTGCGTGCGGTGCTGACGGACCTGATGGCCCACCGGCATCTGGGCGGCAAGACCATGCTCTGCCTGCTGGACGGCCTCATCACCGCTCCCGGCGAGAGCGTGAACATCACCAGGCGCAACGCTGTCTGGCGCGAGGCGCCCTTCAACGGCGCCTTCTGCGCGAGCCTCTTTTTCTCGCAGGACATGGTGGCCATCGATTCCGTGGGCGCCGACTTTCTGACCAGCGAGCCGGTGATGCTGGCAAACAACAGCGAGCTTTCCTCCAACCGCGGCATGGAGAACTATCTGCACGAGGCGGCCCTGGCCCACAATCCCCCCTCGGGCGCGCCCTACGGCACGGGCGACGGCCCGGTGCGAAAGAGCCTCGGCGTGCACGAGCACTGGAACAACGCCAGGGACAAGCTCTACAGCCGCAATCTCGGCAGAAGCGAGGGCATAGAGCTCGTCAGAGCCTGACACGCCCTGGGCTGAACTGACCGGCCGGCGGAAGGCGCGCGGCCGGGTCGGATAGGGAAGGCGTTTTTGTCCGCAAAGGGCGCCGGCTCTCCAAACCTTCGCCCCGAAAAAGGGCTCAACCGACAATTCTTAACCATACGGTTAAGAATAGGGACTGTTTTCCGCACCTGAGGGAAGTGTCCCCGGAGAGACGGGCAGGGCGTTCTGCCGGAGAGGGACGTGCCAGTCGGCAATGAAGACATGGAGTCCTGACAGGGAAGGTGCCGCTGCCACTGGGCTCGTGTCTCCGGAGGGAGGAGGAATCGGCCTGGCTCGACCCGGCCCGGAAAAGGCGGCTGGCCAGCCCGTCTCCCGAAAGGAGAAGTCCCAGATTTCTTAACCGTTCAGTCAAATTCAGCAGACATCCGGCTTTCGGAAGGCCGAAAGCCGATTCTGCCGGAAGGCGCGCCGGCGCTGCCGGTGCATGCCGGCTCGTGCCCGCACAGCGGACAAACAGGGTCAGTTTTTAACCGTACAGTCAATTTTCGGCATCTTTCCGCCGTCGGACCGGGCACTCCCTTCCGTCCGGGCTGGCGGCGGGCACTGGGGCAGCCATCCTGCGACCGGAGGCACGCTTTCCTCGGCAGGGGCAGTCGGCAGGGCTCAATCGAGCAGACCGGCAGACCCCGCGCCTGCTCTCGACCTCAACCATCAGCCAGCAGACTCTGCCATGCGCAGAGAAAATTTCAAAAGAAAGGAAACAGACAATGCACAGCAAGACACTTCCGCGCGTGGCGCTCGGCGCCTGGTCCTGGGGAGCCGGCATGGCCGGCGGCGATCAGGTCTTCGGCAATCATCTGGACGTGGAGGAGCTCCGTCCCGTCTTCGCTGCGGCGCAGCAGGCCGGCCTCAACCTGTGGGACACGGCCGCGGTCTACGGCATGGGCAGCTCCGAGCGCATCCTGGGCAGCTTTGTCAGGGAGCCGGGCCGGGAGAGCGTCGTCCTCTCCACCAAGTTCACCCCGCAGATTGCCGCCGACTCTCCTGACGCCATGCGCCAGATGCTGGACGGCAGCTGCGAGCGCCTCAATGCGGAGGTCATCGATCTCTACTGGATACACAATCCCATGGATGTGGAGCGCTGGACGCCCATGCTGGTCCCGCTGGCCAAAGCCGGCCGCATCCGGGCAATAGGCGTCTCCAACCACAATCTCGCGGAGCTCATGCGGGCCGAGGAAATCCTCGGTGCCGAAGGCCTCAAAGTCTCGGCCGTCCAGAACCACTACAGCCTGCTGCACCGATCCTCCGAGCGGGCCGGCATCCTGGACTACTGCCATGAGAAGGGCATCACCTTCTTCTCCTACATGGTGCTGGAGCAGGGCGCCCTTTCCGGCAGCTACGACACGGCCCATCCCTTCCCGGAGGGCAGCGCCCGCGCAGCCACCTACAACGCCTCCCTGCCCGAGCTGGAGGAGCTGGTGAACGAGATGCGCGCCACAGGCGCCGCGCATGCCGCGACTCCTGCGCAGATTGCCACTGCCTGGGCCATGGCGAAGGGCACCCTGCCCATCATCGGCGTCACGAAGGTGAAGCATGTGGAGGATGCCGCAAAGGCCGCGCAGATTGTCCTCTCCGAAGACGAGGTCGGCCGCCTCGAGGAGCTTGCCGGACGCACGAAGATCGCCACCCTGCGCGAGTGGGAAAGGGAGATGGTGCAGGCATGAGCGAGAACATGAACACTCAGCCCGAAGGCGGAGACCGCCGGTCCCGGGCCATGGGCCGCAGACAGTTTCTGGAGCGCGGCGCCGCGGCCGCCGGAGCCCTGGCGCTGGCCGGCCTTGCTCCGAGGGCGGCGTATGCCGCGGAGCAGGGAGCCGGAGCCGGCGGACAGGAAACGGTTGTGAAGGAAGTGCAGGCAGGACAGACAGAGGCTGCAAAAGCCGGAGAGGGAGCCGGAGCCGCGAGCGCCGGCGGGGAGACAAAGGCAATGAAGGTGCTTGGCATATGCGGCAGCGCCCGCAAACAGGGCAACACGTCCCTGCTGATAGGCGAAGTCTTCAGGGAGCTGGAAAAGGCCGGCATCGGGACCGAGCTGGTGGAGCTTGCCGGCTCCGAGATACTGCCCTGCCGGGCGTGCTTTGCCTGCGCCAAAACCGGCGTCTGTGTCGTGAAGCGGGATGCCTTCGTGCCGCTCTTCGATAAGATGAAGGCGGCCGACGGCATCGTGCTGGGGTCGCCGGTGTATTCCGCGGACGTCTCGGCCAGGATGAAGGCCTTTCTGGAGCGGGCTGCCGTGGTCAGCGACATGCGGCCCGGCGTCCTGAAGCACAAGGTCGGCGCCTCCGTGGTCGCTGCCCGCAGGGGCGGCTGCATGAGCGCCGTGGACACCATGAATCACTTCTTCCTCAACCACGAGGTGCATGTGGTGGGCTCCACCTACTGGAACATGGCCTACGGCCGGCTGCCGGGCGAGGTGCTCAAGGACGAGGAGGGCATGGCCAACATGCGCAATATCGGCGAGAACATGGCGCATCTGCTGAAGTGTCTGCACGCGTGACGCCCTGCGGCACACAGGCATGCGAAGAAGGGCGGGCCGCGGCTTGAGCATAGAAAGTCCGGTCCGCCCTTTATGCCTCAAGTGCGGGGCGCAAATTGACGCCGGGCGCAGAAGGATGGGCCGTCAATGGGCGCAAGGGATCTGAAGACGATCGCGCCGTGGCCCGCGGTTCAGCCCGGAGGCGATGCTTGTCCGCTCTGCCAGTCGGGAATCGCTCTGCCGGCAGCTGCCCCGAATGCAGGACAAAGGCTTTTTAACCGTACGGTCAATATCCGGCCAGTTCATGTCCGCCCTGTTCCCGGAACTTCTCCGAAGCCCGCGCGATGCCGCCTTTCCGGCTCCCCGCAAGACCGGCCCGAGCGGCGATCATCTTTGCAAAAGCGGAAAGACCAGTGTTGAACATCATGATATTACAGGCTTTCGCGGCAGTGACGCTGTGCAAGCCGGACTTCTTTTGTCTGTGCCGAGCCGTCTCTGCCTGCCCGTGCCCGCTGCCGCTCTCCTACTGCTTTCTTTCGCACCTGACCGGGTTTTCCCGGTAGGCCAGAGTCAGAAGCACTGTCGCGCACGACAGGACGGCATAGAAGAGGAAGCCGCCGGAGAAGGCCTGGGCGGGCGTCTCGCCTCCGGCAATTCCCCTGTCCACGATGACGCCGAAAACCTGCTGGAGAATGGCTCCGCAGCAGAAAGGGCACATGTTGATAAAACCGCCCACCGTTCCGGCCATGGAGACAGGGAACAGGGCCTGTCCGGCGTCGAAGATGCAGGCGCAGGCGCTGATGGACGCGATGGCGATGACGCAGAAGTACACCGCGAGTGCCGCAGGGGCCCAGCTGTCCACGCCCATGTACAGGATGCCGAAAAGCGCGATGTTGATCATGGGCAGCACAAGGAAGACCGGCTTGCGCCCTGTTCTGGCGGCGATGCCGGTGAAAACAGGCGTGAGCATGATGGTGCAGGAGCTCAGTGAAAGCACCCAGGCCGTGTCTATGGACGAAATGCCGTGCACCCGCATGAGGTACTGGCCGCCCCACAGACCGATGAAGGAGAAATAGATGCCTCCCTGGATGCCGTGCCACAGGGCGACAATCCACAGCTGTCTCTGGCTGCAGATGCCGCGCATGAGTTCGCCGAGTCCGACCCGACTTTCGGGCACAGACGCGTTCGCTCCTTCCGGGGCGTCGCGCACGAAAATCAGCACGGCGACGATCAGCAGGACAAAGATCGCCGCGCATCCGAGGAAGGTGTTTCTCCAGCCCCACAGCGATGCCGCGTAGGCCATGGGTGTTGTCGCCGCCCAGTAGCCGACGCCGCCGAAGACAAGCGAGATGGCCGTCAGCATGCCGAAGCGGTGCGCAGGGAACCAGACAGCCGTCATCTTGAGCAGGGGGGCACTGATCATGACCAGGCCAAGGCCGGTCAGGAAGCGGCCGAACACCGCTCCGCCGAAGGACGGGGAGAGCGCGAAGACAAGCATGCCCGCGACACCGATGCTCAGGAACACGGGTATGACTCTGCGGCAGCCCAGAATGTCCGACAGCATCCCTGCCGGTATCTGCATCAGCGCGTATGTGTAGGTGAATGCCGCCGCGAGCGTGCCCAGTTCAGCGGGACCTATGGCGAAGGCAGATGCGACTTCTCCGGAAACCGTTGCCAGTCCGACCTGCTGCGTGCTGGAGAAAAGCGTTGCCATGGAGAGAGTGATGAAGATGCACCAGGCTCTTGTCGTATTGTCCATGATTTCCTCGATACATGAAGGGGGAGGCCCCTGCCAGGAAAACACGAAAAAAACTCATTCTTGACCGTACGGTTAAGAATGGTCGATTTTCGTCCCGTCCTGTGTCCGGCACTCATCCTGCGCCCGGGCGATGCCGCCCTGCGGGCAGAAGAGAAGGCCGGCCGCAGGGACGCGGCCGGCCGGCAGAAAAGGGAAGGGCGCTCTCTAGCGGGGAGCCAGGCCCGTGACCGCGGCATAGGCCTTGATGCCCTCAAGGCTGCCGGTGAAGCCCAGCTTCTCCTCCGTTGTGGCCTTCACGTTGACATGGGTCGGGGAGAGGCCGAGCAGGCGGCACAGGGACTCCTGCATGGCCTGCTTGTG
>JAUNSE010000078.1 GCA_030539415.1 Desulfovibrionaceae bacterium | reverse complement strand
CGCCGAACTGCGCCTTGCCGCCCAGAGGCTGCTGGGTGACCAGGGAGTAGGGGCCCGTGGAGCGGGCGTGAATCTTTTCGTCGACCAGGTGATGGAGCTTGAGCATGTACATGACGCCGACGGTGACCCTGTTCTTGAAGGGCACGCCGGTGCGGCCGTCGTACAGGACGGTCTTGCCGTCGTTGTTGAGGCCGGCGCGCTCCATCCAGCCCCAGATCTCCTCTTCGGTGGCGCCGTCGAAGACCGGGGTGCGGGTGATGATGCCCTTCCTGATCTTCCTCACCGCGGCCTTGAACTCCTCGTCGTCCATGCCGTCGACCATCTCGGAGATGTCCGCGGACTGGAAGACGTCCTTGACCTCGCGGCGGACCATGTCCAGAGCCGCGCCAGAGTCGAGCAGTTCGGCCAGCTGGCGGCCGAGCTCCTTGGCGCCCCAGCCGAGGTGGGTCTCCATGATCTGGCCGATGTTCATGCGCGAAGGCACGCCCAGGGGATTGAGGACGATGTCGACAGGTCTGCCGTCGGCGAAGAAGGGCATGTCCTCCTCGGGGAGGATCATGGACACGACACCCTTGTTGCCGTGGCGGCCGGCCATCTTGTCGCCCACGGAGAGCTTTCTCTTGATGGCCACGTAGACCTTGACCATGCGGATGACGCCGGGAGGCAGATCGTCCCCTTCGGTGACCTTCTCGCGCTTGGAGTCGTACAGGGTCTTGAGCACGTTCAGCTGCTTCTCGTAGTCGTCAAGAATCAGGGAGACCTGATCATTGACCTCGCGGCTTCTGAACGCGTTCGCCAGCTTCTTCACCGGCAGAACGGCCAGCTGCTCCTCGGTGAGGGCGGCGCCCTCGTCCACCAGGACCTCGGTGGTCCGCTTGGGATGCATGAGGCTCTGGCTCACCTGCTTGCCCAGCACCACAGGCGCGAGCTTTTCGCGGAAGCGGTTGCCGAGAATGCGGATGTGATCGTTCTCCTTCTGATCCAGGATCGCGATTTCATGCTCCTCGATGAGGTGCGTGCGCGCGTCCTTCTCGCCGGAGCGGCGGTTGAAGACCTTGACGTCGATGACCGTGCCCTCGACTCCCGGGGGAACCTTGAGGGAGGTGTTCTTCACGTCTCTGGCCTTTTCGCCGAAGATGGCCCGGAGCAGCTTCTCCTCGGGGGTGAGCTGGGTCTCGCCCTTGGGGGTGACCTTGCCCACCAGGATGTCGTCCGTCTTCACCGAGGCGCCGATGCGGATGATGCCCGAGTCGTCCAGGTTGTGGAGCATGTCGTCGCCCACGTTCGGAATGTCACGGGTGATTTCCTCGGGTCCGAGCTTGGTGTCACGGGCCACCACCTCGAATTCCTCGATGTGGATGGAGGTGAAGATGTCCTCCTTCACGACCTTCTCGGAAATCAGGATGGCGTCCTCGTAGTTGTAGCCGCACCAGGGCATGAAGGCGACGGTGAGGTTCTTGCCGAGGGCGAGGGTGCCGGCGTCGATGCCCGGGCCGTCGGCCAGGACATCGCCCTTGTGCACGCGCTGGCCGGGATAGCAGGTCGCCTTCTGGCCGAAGCAGGTGTTCTGGTTGGACTTGTGATACTTCAGCAGATCGTAGGCGTGAACGCCGCTGGTCTTCGGGAAGACGTCGCCCTCGTAGGAGACCACGATGCGGTCGGCGTCGGCGTACTGCACGACACCGTCGGCGGGAGCCACGATGCAGGCGCCGGAGTCCCTGGCCACGGTCACTTCCATGCCGGTGCCGACGATGGGACGCTCGGAGCGCAGCAGGGGCACGGCCTGGCGCTGCATGTTGGAGCCCATGAGGGCGCGGTTGGCGTCGTCATGCTCCAGGAAGGGGATGAGCGCGGCGGAGATGGAGACCATCTGGCCGGGAGCCACGTCCATGAGGGTGACGTTCTCGCGGGGGCTGACCGTCACCTCGCCGCGGGCGCGGACGGTCAGGAACTCGTCGAGCAGGCGGCCGGCCTCGTCGACGCGGGCGTTGGCCTGGGCGACGACCTGTTCGCCGGTCTCGCGGGTGGCGTCAAGGCTGATGATCTCGTCCGTCTTGCAGCAGTCGCGCACGACGCGGTAGGGCGTCTCGATGAAGCCGAACTCGTTGACCTTCGCGAAGGTGGTCAGAGAGACGATGAGGCCGATGTTCGGACCTTCGGGCGTTTCGATGGGGCAGATGCGGCCGTAGTGGGACGTGTGCACGTCGCGCACTTCGAAGCCCGCGCGCTCGCGGGTCAGGCCGCCGGGACCCAGGGCCGACAGGCGGCGCTTGTGGGTGACCTCGGACAGGGCGTTGGTCTGGTCCATGAACTGGGAGAGCTGGCTGGTGCCGAAGAACTCCTTCAGGACGGCGGCAACGGGCTTCGGGTTGATGAGGTCGTGCGGCATCAGGGTGGAGAGCTCCTGCGAGCTCATGCGCTCCTTGATGGCGCGCTCCATGCGCACGAGGCCGATGCGGTACTGATTCTCCACCAGCTCGCCCACGAGGCGCACGCGGCGGTTGCCCAGATGGTCGATGTCGTCGGGGGCGCCGTTGCTGTCCTTCAGACGGCACAGCTCCCTGATGGCGCGGAGAATGTCGGAATCGGTGAGGGTGCGGCAGGGAGACTTGACGCCGTTCTCGTCCACAACCGAGCCTTCGTCCTCGCTGATGCCGAGGCGCTGGTTGATCTTGTAGCGTCCCACCGGCGTGAGGTCGTAGTAGTCGATGTTGCGGAAGATGTTGGCAAAGAAGTTGGTGGCGATCTCCGGGGTCGGCGGAGAGGAGGGGCGCAGGCGGCGGTAGATTTCCTCCTGGGCCTTGATGGTGTCGGTGACCTTGTCCTGCATCAGCGTGTCGCGGATGCTCGAGGAGGTGTGCGTGCCCTTGGTGTGCAGAACGGTGAAGGACTTGATGCCGGCGTTGCGCAGGGTGTCGAGCACCTCGGCGGTCACTTCCTCGGCAGCCACGGCCAGGACTTCACCTGTGTTCGGGTCAAGCACGTCGTCACTGAAGAACATGCCATCGCAGGTCTCGGGGCGGACCTCGACGGCGTGCAGATCGCTGCAGATCTTCTTCCACGCGCGGATGGTGATGGCCTTGCCGGCAAAGCCGATCTGCTTGCCCTCGAGATCGTAGATGTCGGAGTAGGCGGGTTCCTTGCGGATGTAGTCGTCAAGCGCTTCCCTGGTGGACCATTCGGGCTTCACGGCCATGAACAGGGCGTTGGGGGCGTAGACCGTGTCGCCGCGCCTGATGGTTTCGGGCGCTTCGAAATAGTAGGTCTCGCGCTCCTCCCTGGGGTAGAAGCAGTCCAGAATGGCCGTCTTGTCCATGCCCATGGCCTTGAACAGGATCGTCGCGGGCATCTTGCGGCGGCGGTCGATGCGCACGTACAGGATGTCCTTGTGATCGAAGTCGAAGTCGAGCCAGGAGCCTCGGCCGGGAATGATGCGGCAGGAGTAGAGCAGCTTGCGGGAGGCGTGCGTCTTGCCGCCGTCATGCTCGAAGATGATGCCGGGCGAGCGCTGCAGCTGATTGACGATGACGCGCTCGGTGCCGTTGACGATGAAGGTGCCCTTTTCGGTCATGAGGGGCAGGGTGCCGAAATAGATGTCCTGCTCCTTCATGTCGCGAAGCTGGCGCTCGCCGCTCTCGTCCACGTCGTAGACGACAAGGCGGACCTTGATGCGCAGCGGGGCCTCGTAGGTCAGGCCCTTGGAAATGCATTCGGCCTGATCGTACTTGGGCTCCTGTATCTCATAGCTTTCAAATTCGAGCGACGCGGTCTTGTTGAAGTCCACGATCGGGAATACGGTGCGGAAAACACCTTCCAGACCGACGTCAGGAAGCCGTTCCTCCGCGGGCACTCCTTCCTGGAGAAATTTGTAATAACTGTCGATCTGCAGCGTGAGCAGATGCGGGATGGGCGTGTTGACCTTGATCCTGCCGAACTGCTTGATGAGTTGACCCATGCGATGATCCTCGAAGGTGGTTGAGCGTCCGTTGTGCGCGTCGCTGTCCCGCGCCCTGGAGCGGGAGTCCGCGCGTCGGATGCGCTGTCATTGCTTTCTGCCAGATTCTTTAGAGACGAGCGTTGAAAAATCGTTACATCGGATGCCGCAAGCTGGAACAAGCTCCGTTCTGCGCCGGGCTCGGTGCGGCGCCCGGCGGGAAGGCGGGCGCGCCTTCGCGCTGTGCGCGCGAGAGAAAAGGAAAAAACGGCGCAGACAAGCGTCTTCCTGCCGGAAAATTGATTTTTTCCGGAGGAAGCGGCGTGGCGTCGTAAATATGCCGGGAGCGAAGAGTTTTTATGTTCCCCTCCCATGTACAGAGGTTGGATTGATATCCATACCCCCAATCTGTCTGCTCGGCAAGTCCCTTTTCGGATAAAAAAAGTGGGGGCAAGCTGGAGGGCCGCCCCCACAAACATCCTTTCGGATGAACTACTTCACTTCGACAGTGGCGCCAGCGTCGGCCAGCTGCTTGCGAGCGGCTTCGGCATCGTCCTTGGACACGCCTTCCTTGATGGTGGAGGGCAGGTTGTCGACCTTGTCCTTGGCTTCCTTGAGGCCCAGGCTGGTCAGAGCGCGCACAACCTTGATGACGGCGATCTTGTTGGCGCCGCATTCCTTCAGGATGACGTCGAACTCGGTCTTCTCTTCGGCCTCGGGAGCGGCCTCGGCGGCGGGAGCGGCGGCAACGGCAACGGCCGGAGCGGCGGCGGACACACCGAACTTCTCCTCGAGCTCCTTGATCAGAGCGGAGAGTTCGAGAACGGACATGCTGGCAATAAATTCAATGACTTCTTCTTTGGTAACGGCCATGGTAATTTCTCCTTAAGAAATCGGCTTGCTGAAAGCGGTTTAGGCGGCTTCTCCGCCTTTCTTTTCCTCAATGGCCTTGAGCGCGTACAGAAGGCCGCGCACAACATTGGCCAGGACGGAAACGAAGTTGGTGGGCACGGCGTTCATGGTGGCAAGCAGCTGAGCAAGCAGCTGTTCGCGGCCGGGCAGTTTGGCCAGAGCTTCCACATCCTCGGGGGTCATCGCCTTTCCGTCGATGGAGCCGCCGCGGATAACGAGGGTCTTGCTGGTTTTGACAAACTTGCTGAGCGCCTTGGCCACCGCTACGGGGTCATCGAAACCAAGGGCCACACCGGTGTTGTCATGGAAGTCATTCTTGACAACATCGTGCTTTCCGTCAGTGAAGGCGATGCGACCCAGAGTGTTTTTGACGACGTGATATTCGCCGCCCGCTTTGCGCAGTTCCACTCTCAGGTTGGTCGACTCCTCCACCGTCATACCCTTGAATTCGGTCATGACAGCGATGGAGGACTGTTCGGCTTTCGCCCTGATGCCCTCGATAATCGCTGCTTTCTGAGACCTTTCCACGTGAATCTCCTCACGTTAGGGTTGCCAGGGGGGAAGTCGAGCCGATGTCTGGGCAGGGTTTGCATGCCCGCTCAAGCGGGCAAAACCGGCCGTCTTCGACTCGATTCCTGATTCCATTGCCGAGGGAGAAGCGGACTTCTCCCGATTTGGGAGCGCCGAAGCGCTCCCGCGAGGACAGACTGACAGCCTTTCGGCCGGCTAGTTGGTGCCCTCGAGAAATTTCTTGACCTGGGACATGTCCACCTTGAAGCCGGGGCCCATGGTGGTGGAGATGGACATGGAGACAAGGTAGTTGCCCTTGGCCGCGGAGGGCTTCAGGCGGACAACGGTCTCCACGAGAGCCTTGAGGTTGCCCAGGATCTTTTCGGGGCCGAAGCTCACCTTGCCGAGAGGCGCGTGCAGCACGCCGGCCTTGTCCACGCGGAAGTCCACGCGGCCGGCCTTCAGTTCGGTGACGGCCTTGGTGACGTCGAAGGTGACGGTGCCGGTCTTGGCATTGGGCATCAGGCCGCGGGGGCCGAGCAGACGGCCGATGCGGCCGACCAGAGCCATGACGTCGGGAGTGGCCACGGCGGCGTCAAAGTCGAGGAAGCCTTCGTCCTTGATCTTGTTGACCAGATCCTCGTCGCCCACAACATCGGCGCCGGCGGCCTTCGCTTCGGCCTGCTTCTCGCCCTTGCAGAACACGGCCACGCGGACAGTCTTGCCCAGGCCGTTGGGGAGGGTGCAGGCGCCGCGCACCATCTGGTCGGAATACTTGGGATCGACGCCGAGACAGATGGCGACGTCCACGGTCTCGTCAAATTTGGCGAAGGAGGCGGCAAGCGACTTGCTTACGGCATCCTGGACGGAGTAGCGGTCCTCGGGACGGATGTCCTTGCGGGCATTGTTGAGATTCTTGCCATGCTTGGGCATTGCTGTTTCCTTTAGGTATCTCCTGCCCGGTGCAGACTGTGCGCGCCAGGGCAGTGCAATTGATAACGGTGTCAAGAAGGCGGATGCCCTACTTGACGTCAACACCCATGCTGCGGGCGGTGCCCTCGATGGTCTTCATGGCGGCTTCGAGAGAAGCGGCGTTGAGATCGGGCATCTTCAGCTTGGCGATTTCCTCGACCTGGGCCATGGTGAGCACGCCGACCTTGTTGCGGTTCGGCACGCCGGAGGCCTTCTCCAGCTTGAGAGCCTTCATGATGAGCACGGAGGCCGGAGGAGTCTTGGTGATGAAGGTGAAGGAGCGGTCGGCGTACACAGTGATGATCACAGGGATGATCATGCCCTTCTGATCCTGCGTGCGAGCATTGAACTCCTTGCAGAAGCCCATGATGTTCAGGCCGTGCTGACCCAGGGCGGGACCGACCGGCGGAGACGGATTGGCGGCGCCGGCAGGAATCTGCAGCTTGACTTTGGCAACAATTTTCTTGGCCATGAGATTGTATCCTCAAAAAATCACAGCAGAGAGGGAATCTCCGCTGTTTTTTAATTCCGAATCTGATTCGCCGGAGCTTTGCGCTTTGCGGCCCTATTCCTTGGAAACCTGGACAAAGTCCAGTTCGACGGGAGTCTGGCGGCCGAAGATGGAAACCGAGACGCGGAGCTTGCCCTTGTCGTAGTTCACATCGTCCACCACGCCGTTGAATCCGGAGAAGGGACCGTCGATGATGCGCACTTCCTCGCCGCGGTCGAAGCTGAACTTGGGCCTGGGCGTATCCTTGCCGGTCTGAACGCGGGAGAGGATGGCCTCAACCTCGTCGTCCTTGATGGGGGTCGGATCGTTCTTGGCGCCGATGAATCCAGTGACCTTGGGAATGTTCTGCACCAGGTTCCAGGAATGCGGCTCCATGACCATGTTCACCATCACGTAGCCCGGATAGAGCTTGCGGCTGGTGGTGCGCTTGCTGCCGCTCTTGGAGAGCTCGATGACGCGCTCCACCGGCACAAGGCAGTCATGGATGAGTCCGTTGTCCTCACCCCTGCGGATCATTTCCTTGATTGTCTTCTCGACACGCTGCTCAAAGCCGGAGTACGTGTGCAGCAGATACCAGCGCGCGCGTTTCTTCGGCTGCGAGGATTCCTCGTCAGTAATGATGATTTCGTCCATGATGCTTTCTTTGAGAGCGGATTAGGAGAGGAAGGACTGGATCAGAGAGGAGAGGCCCAGGTCGACCAGGCCGAGAATCAGGGCCATGACCGCCACAAAGCCGAGCACGGCAAAGGTAGCTTTGCGCGTCTCGGCCACAGTGGGCCACGTCACCTTGCGCAGTTCGGCCCTGGAATTCTCGACATAGGAGATGAAGCGCTGCACCATGCCGGGAGTCTTGTCCTGTTCAGGTTCCTGGGGCTTCTTGGTCGTTGTGGTCTTTGTAGTCATGGCAAACTCAAGGTGTAAAAAATGGCAGGGCAGGAGGGATTCGAACCCCCAACATGCGGTTTTGGAGACCGCCGCTCTAGCCGTTAGAGCTACTGCCCTGCACTGCCTCGGGAGAAGAAGACCTTCTCCCGAGGAGAGATATGTTTATCGAACTTCGCGATGCACCGTGTGCTTCTTGTCCCACGGGCAGTACTTCTTGCGTTCAAGACGTTCCGTGGTGTTCTTCTTGTTCTTGAAGGACACGTAGTTCTTACGTTTGCACTCGGTGCAGGCGAGGGTAATTTTCAC
>JAUNSE010000607.1 GCA_030539415.1 Desulfovibrionaceae bacterium | reverse complement strand
CGCCGAACAGCGCCTCGAAAAAGGCATCCGTCTTTTCGGCGGGGAAAAGATTGTCGAGAAATTCATTGGTGATGCTGGCCATAGACACTGTCCTCCCTAACTTTCAAGCCAGTCCAGATCAGCCTGACTGACCGGGTAATCATGACAACGTAGCTTGGTTATGTCAAACAGCGGCACAAGATCCCGCGGATGGACCTCCTCCCTTCTGTCGATGAGGCCCGCGATGCTCGCCAGAAGGCCGATGACGCGCCAGGGGCGCACCCCGCGCGTGCGCAGGGCGTCCAGGCTCAGCGAGGCGTGGCGCTTGGCGAGCCGCTCGCCGTCCTCGCCCATGAGCAGGGGGATGTGCGCGTAGGCGGGGCGGGCCATGCCCAGGGCGTCCAGGATGGCCAGCTGTCGCGGCGTGGAGGGCAGGATGTCGCGCCCGCGCACCACCTGGGTGATGCCCATCAGCCCGTCGTCCACGCTGACGGCCAGCTGGTAGGAGAAGACGCCGTCCGGCCGGCGCATGCTGAAGTCGCCGCCGCACTCCTCGAGGGTCGCGCGCTGCGGGCCCAGGACAAGATCGTTGAATTCGTAGGCCCGCCCGTCCGAGCGGAAGCGCCAGGCCGCGCGCCCGCCGGCCTCAAGGCGCGCCCGAACCTCTTCTGGCGAAAGATGGCGGCAGGTGCCCGGATAGGCGTGGCCGGCGTCGCCCAGATGCGGCGCCGAGGCCAGGAGCAGATCCTTCCTCGAGCAGAAGCAGGGATAGGCGAGACCCGACCCGCGCAGGCGCTCGAGCATCTCCTCGTAGAGGCCGAAGCGGTTGGACTGATGATATTGCGCAAGCTCCCGCTCGGGCGTCGGCCCCTCGTCCCAGTCGAGACCGAGCCAGCGGATGTCGCTCATGAGCAGCTGCATGAAGACGACGCTCGAGCGCTCGAGATCGAGATCCTCCATGCGCAGGACAAGCTCCCCGCCCTGCGAGCGCACGGCAAGCCAGGCCGTCAGAAAGGCCCAGGCGTTGCCTAGGTGGGCCATGCCCGTGGGACTCGGCGCAAGGCGCCCCCGTACTGCCATATGCCTCCTCCGGCCGGCTGAAAGGTCGAAAAGTCAGATCTTCCGCGCAGAGCATGCGCCCCGCGCGGCCGCGGCTGGCGCCATAAACGAAGAATGGCGCCGTGAGGCGCCATTCTTCCACAATATGGTGAAATGTCCAGCGTGCATCCGCTAGCCCTTGCTGTCCTTCGACCTGGTCGCGTTGGAGGCGGAGCTTTTGGCCTTCTGGCCGTTCTTCCTGGCCACCCGGACCTCTATCTTCCTGTTGTCCTTCGCGGCCTTCTTCGCGGTCTTCGCCCGGGCCTGCTTCGTGCCCGAGCTGGCGGCCTGCTTCTTCGCGGCCTGCTTCGTGTCCCGCGACTTCGAGGCCTGGGACTTTCCCGCGGCCTGCGCCTTCTTAGCGGAGGCGCCGCTCTGCCCGGACCGTCCGGACACTCCGGCCTTGCGGGAGGCGGTCTTCTGGGAGGCGGCCGCCGTCTTCTTGGACTTGCTCTTCTTGGAGGCCTGGGCCTTGCCGTT
>JAUNSE010000077.1 GCA_030539415.1 Desulfovibrionaceae bacterium | reverse complement strand
GCCGGTATAGCCCGTACCACCCCCACGCGGGATGATGGTCAGCTCCAGCTCGATGCACTCGCGCACCAGGGCGGCCATGCCGCCTGTCTCGGGCACGATGACCCGGCCCACGGTCTCCCTGTCCCTGGGCTCGATGTGGGTGAAGACGGCAATGTCGCCGCTCATTTCGGCGCAGCCGGCCTCGAAGGCCCGGCACCTGGCCCAGGCCTGCCCGAAGGTGGTGCGCCCGTCGAACTCCACGTGGGCCGTGGCCTGCACCGGGCGGTCGCCCATGGGCACGGCGTCGATGCCGCCCTCTCCGGCCGGCGCCCTCTCATGCCCGCGGCCCGGCAGCGGGCGCAGCACGCGGATGTCGTGCACGTCCAGGCCGGTCTTCCTGGTCATGAACTCTATGATTCCGAAGGCGTCGCCGGCATCGTGCCTCTCCTCCGCGGGCTCCACCTGCACCAGCACGTCGCACCCCGGCAGCACGCGCTGCACGGTCGCGCGCACGAGCGCGGCCAGGCGGTGCCCCTGGGCCACGGACAGGGCCGGGTCCACGCCCGCGCTGATGTCCGCGAAATAGTTCGGGCCCGAGGTGCGCAGGCGCAGGCGGCTGATGCAGACCACGCCGCGCACGCCCAGCACGGCCCGCTCTATGTCGTCGCCGGTCCTGACCGGAGCCGCGTCCATGAGAAAGTCCAGGGCCGAGCGGCACATGGTGAGGCTCACCCTGAAGATGATGACCGCAACCAGCAGGGCGGCCACGGTGTCGGCCTGATGCGCGAGGCTCAGCCAGGGCTCGGGCAGCCCGAAACGGTCTGCTGCCCACAGGACAGAGACGCCCAGAAAAACCGCGGCGCTCGAGAGTATGTCCGTGGAAAAATGCAGGGCGTCGGCCTCCAGAGCCTGGCTGCCGGTCTTTTTGGCGACCTTGCGCAGGGCGCGCACGCGGCTGATGTCCACGGCCATGGAGACAAGCATGCAGACAACGCCCCACAGCGAGGGAACGACCGCGGACTCGCCGGTCATGAGCCGTGTCGCGCCCTCATAGCCCACGTAGGCGCAGACCACGAAGAGGAGCACTGTCTCGGCCAGGGCCGAGAGGTTTTCCACCTTGCCGTGCCCGTAGGGATGACGGCGGTCCGCCGGGCGGGCCGAGACGCGGATGGCGTACCAGGTCATCAGCGCGGCCAGCAGATCCAGGCCGCTGTGCAGGGCCTCGGAAAGGAGGGCCAGGGAGCTCGTGGCAAGGCCGATGGCGAGTTTGAGGGAGGTGAGGAAGACGGCCGCGACAAGGCTCAGCAGGGCCGCCCTGGCCTTGAGCTTTTCGGCAGTGTCGGCGGTTTCGGTGACCTGGCTCATGTGCAGGCTCCTTGCGGGGAGGTTGATGTCGGCTGTGTCGCATGATGCGGATGACGCCGGACGGTCCGGGTCCCGGGCTGTTCGGGAGGGAAGCCTGTCCTGTCGGGAAGGCAGGGACATCGGGCGCGTTCGGTTGCCTCCGGCCTCATGGCGGAGGGAGCCCGCCCGGACTTTGCGCATCATGAAGCCCTGCTGTTACAAAAATATGCCGACAGCCGATTCAACCTGCCGAAATAAAAGACTCCGCCGTCCATGCGGGCAGCGGAGCCTTGTTCACCTTTCTGCCGGCATTACGGGAAAGCCGGCAGGCGGGCGCCTATCCCTTCTGTTCGGCCGGCCCGGGACTTGCGGCTGTTTCGGACCCGGCGGCCGGCTCGGGCCGGCGCACGGGCTGGGGCCTTGTCTTCTCGAGGCACCCTGTGGCCGCAGCGCCCGGCTCGGAGGGCTCCATGTGGATGAAGATGCCGCCGGCCTCGGGCAGGTCGCGGCGCAGGCGGCGCTCCAGGCGCAGGGTCTGATCGTGCACCTGGCTCACGGAGAGGATGGCGCTGGTCATGCAGTGGAAGGAGATCACGAGACCCGCGGTCTCGTCCATGCGCGTCACCAGGCCGTGCGGATTGGCGAGCATGGGCTCCTCCGCCACGGCGGCGAGCACGCGCTCGCGCACCAGGGCGGCGACGCCTCCGGCCTCGGGGTCCAGGACGCGGGACAGGCTCTCGCTGTCCCTGGGCTCGATATGGGTGAAGACGGAAAGGTCTCCGTCCCGCTCGGCGCATTCGGCCTCGAAGGCGCGGCACTTCGCGTAGGCCTGCCCGAAGGTGGTGCCGCCCTCGAACTCCACGTGGGCCGTGGCGTGCACGGAGCGGTCGCCCATGGGCACGGCCGAGACGCCGCCCTCGCCCTCCTTCACGGCAATCTCGGGCGCCTTCTCGCCCTCTCGGGGCGGCAGGGGGCGGGTGATGCGGATGGAATGCACGTCGAGCTCGGTCTTTCTGGCCATGAACTCGATGAGTCCGAAGGCCCCCTGCTCCTCGTGCTTCGCCTTGCGCGGATCCACGTGCACCAGCACGTCGCAGGTCGGCAGCACGCGGCGCACGGCCTCGCTCACGAGGTTCCCTATGCGGTGCCCCTGGGCCACGGAGAGGGACGGGTCCACGCCCACGCTGATGTCCGCGAAATAGTCAGGGCCGGAGGAGCGCATGCGCAGGCGGTTCAGGCAGACCACGCCGCGCACGCCGAGCACCGCGCGCTCGATCTCGTCGCCGGTCTTTTCCGGCGCCGCGTCCATGAGAAAGTCCAGGGCCGAGCGGCACATGGTGAGGCTCACCCTGAAGATGATGAGGGCCACCACGAGAGCGGCCACCGTGTCCGCCTGATGGATGACGGAGCGCCAGGGCTCGGGCAGGCCGAAGTGCTCGGCAAGCCAGACGGCGAGCACCCCGATGAAGACCACGGCGCTCGAGAGAATGTCCGTGGAAAAGTGCAGGGCATCGGCTTCCAGGGCCTGGCTGTTGGTCTCCCTGGCGACACGGCGCAGTGTGCGCACGCGGTTGATGTCTATGGCCATGGAGACGAGCATGCAGCCCACGCCCCAGAGCGAGGGCAGGACGGGGCTTGCGCCCTCCATGAGCCTGTGCGCGCCCTCCCAGCCCACGTAGCCGCAGACCACGAAGAGGAGCACGGTCTCGGCCAGGGCCGAGAGGTTTTCCACCTTGCCGTGGCCGTAGGGATGGCGGCGGTCCGCGGGACGGGCCGAGACGCGGATGGCGTACCAGGTCATCAGCGCGGCCAGCAGATCCAGGCCGCTGTGCAGGGCCTCGGAGAGAATGGCCAGCGAGTTGGTGTAGAGGCCGATGGCGAGTTTGAGGGAGGTGAGGAAGACGGCCGCGACAAGGCTCAAGAGGGCCGCCCTGGCCTTGAGCTTTTCGGCGGTGTCGGCGGTTTCGGTGACCTGGCTCATGTATGGACTCCTTTGCTCAGGAGGGTGTCGGATGGGTGTCGGATGATGTCGGAATGGGGGTACCGGCGGGAAGACGGGTCGTCCTCGAAGACAAGGAAAGGCGCATTCGATTTCCCGGGGCCCCATACCAGAGAAGGGAGCCCGCATCGGGGCTCCCTTCCTTGGAAAAATCGGCTGTGACAGAAATTGCGGAGGCGCGGCTCTAGAGCCAGCGGAACCAGTCCTTCCACGTGCCCTCGCGGGCCTCGCGGCGCTCCTCGTTGAACTGCTCGGTGTACTCGCTGTAGGCCACCACGGACTTGGAAGCCGCGTGCTGCGCCACGTCGGGCACGTCCTTGAAGTTCTCGGCTATGTACGTGTAGCGGCGCCAGGCTGGACCGGGCTTTTCCATGTGCCAGAACATGTCGGCAATGTAGAGCTCGTGCTCGGCCATGTAGCGGCGGCACTCGGCCTTCTTCTGCATGGCGGCGTCGGCGTACTTGGTGCCGGGATACTGCTGCAGCAGGCGGTCGTAGTAGGCCGTGGCCTCGTACAGCTCGGTGGTGGGCCTGTCGATGGACCTGAACTGGTTCTGCAGGGACTGGCCGAGCTGGTAGATGACGTACTCGATGGCCGCGTGGCGGGGATGCAGGGACTCGAAGTCCTTGTAGGCCTCGGCGGCCAGGGCGTACTCGCCGTCCAGGAAGTAGGCGTCGGCCAGGGCCAGCTCGACCTCGGTGATGTACGGGCTGAAGGGATAGGCGTCCCTGAGCTTGTTGAAGAGCTCGACGGCGCGCACATAGTTCTTCTCGGCCATGGCGTCGGTGCCGGCCTCGTAGATTTCCTGGGCCGTGTCCTCGGCCGGCGGCAGATAGACCATGTCTATGATGCCGCACGCCGAAAAGGAGCCAAGGCAGCCGAGAAGAAGCAGGGAGCGTAACAGTTTATGCATTGAGCTGTTCCAGGAGGAGGAAGGCAGCCTGCGCGGCTGTGGCGCCATCCCCGGCGGCAGTGACGACCTGCCGGCAAAGTTTGTCACGCACGTCGCCCGCGGCGAAGATGCCGGGGACGGAGGTGCGCATTTCCGTGTCCGTGACGAGGAAGCCGTGATTCTTCTCGACCTGTTCCGGCACCCAGTCCGTGTTGGGGACCATGCCCACGAAGATGAACAGGCCGTTCACCTCGAGCTCGCGGGTCTGGCCTGTCGCCACATTGCGCACGACAACGCCCTCGAGGTCCTTGTCGCCCTTCAGGCTTTCCACGGTCGAGGAGAGCACGAGCTCGATGTTGTCGGCCGAGCGGACATTGTCCTGATAGACCTGCGCTCCCCTGAACTGGTCGCGGCGGTGGATGAGGTACACGCGCGAGACAATCTTGGAGAGGTAGAGGGCCTCCTCCAGAGCCGAGTTGCCGCCGCCGACAACGGCCACGGGCTGGCCCCGGAAGAAGTTGCCGTCGCAGATGGCGCAGTAGGAGACGCCGTGCCCGGCAAGGCGCATCTCGCCGTCCACGCCCAGGGGGCGGTGGCGGGCGCCTGAGGCCGCGATGACGGTCTTCGCCTGCACGTCGCCCTCGGAGGTGTGCACCACGAAATGCCCGGCAGAGCCTTCGACGCCCTGAACGGCGGCGGTGGTCCGCTCGAAGTCCAGGCCCTCGATGTGGGCGGCAAACAGGTCGGCCAGCTCCCAGCCCTTCACGCCCCTGGGCATGCCGGGATAGTTGGCCAGGGAATCGGTCATGAGCACCTGGCCGCCGAGCGTCAGGGACTCGCACAGGAGCACCCTGCAGCCCGAGCGGACCAGGTAGAGCACTGCGGTGATGCCGGCGGGGCCTCCGCCGACCACGACTGCGTCAAATGTCTTCATCAGGGATCCTAGAGAGCGGCCTCGACCATCTGCTTGATGGCGTCCTTGGGCAGGGCGCCGGTGTGCTGGCTGACGACTTCGCCGCCCTTGAAGAGGATCAGGGTCGGAATCGCGCGGATGCCGTACTTGGCCGGGGTGGCGGCGTTCTCGTCCACGTTCATCTTGAAGACGCGCAGCTGGCCGTCGTATTCCTTGGCGATTTCGTCGATGACGGGACCGACGGCGCGGCAGGGGCCGCACCAGGGAGCCCAGAAGTCCACGAGGACGGGAAGGTCGGATTTGAGCGCGGACTCGGCAAAGGCGGAATCGGTGATCTGATCAGCCATGGGAAAACTCCTTTTATGGCAGGTGCCGGGATGGCAATTGCACGGGCCGTGGGGCCCGGTTGTCTGTTGACGATGCTAGAAGAGAAATAGAGACCGCACCCGCTCTTGTCAAGACACCGCGCCGTGTGCCGGACGGCGGAGGCCTGGGGCATTGCGTCCCCCAGGGGGCCGGAATGAGCGGACTTGCGCGCCATGCCCCTGGGCCTTTGTCAGGGACCGGGGAAGGTCCGGCCGGACAGGGCGGACGGGAAAAATCGGGCGGGAGAAATCACGTCCGGACAGGGCTCCCGACCCAGTCGTCCGGTATGGGCCGGCCCCTGGGCACGGCCTCCAGGGAGAGGTCGTGACAGCGCCCCTCCCGGGCGAAAAGCCAGCCGGCGTAGGCTATCATGGCCGCGTTGTCCGTGCAGCGGGAGGGATGCGGCATGAAGACCGCGCCCCCGCGACCGGCCATGAGCGCTGTCAGGCGCTCGCGGATCAGGGAGTTGGCGGCGACGCCCCCGGCGGCCATGAGGTGCCGGACCTGCGGATGGCGGTCCAGGGCGCGGCGCACCTTGGCCTCCAGCGTCTCGGCCACGGCCAGGTTGAAGGAGGCGCAGGTGTCGCAGAGGGCCTGCGGGGCGTCCGCGGGATCCGTGAGGGGCCTTGGCCAGTCGTGCGGCCCGAAATGGGCGGCCGCGTGCAGGGCCACGGCGGTCTTGAGGCCGGAAAAGCTGAAGTCGAGATTCTGATTGTCGAGATAGGGCCTGGGGACGAGGTGCCTGTCCGCATGGCCCCGGCGGGCCAGCGCGTCCAGCATCTTTCCGCCCGGATAGGCCAGGCCCAGCACCTTGCCGCACTTGTCGAAGGCCTCTCCGGCCGCGTCGTCCAGGGTGCGCCCGAGCTGGGCGACCTCTGTCGCGCTTTCGAAGAGATAGATGTTCGTGTGCCCGCCCGAGACCAGCAGGCCCAGGGCCGGGAAGACGAGCTCCTGCTCGAGGCCCGCCGCCAGCAGATGCGCCAGCAGGTGGTTGACACCGACGAGTTTCGCGCCCGAGGCGAGGCAGAGCCCCTTGGCAAAGGCCGAGCCCACCAGAAGGCAGCCCAGAAGGCCCGGGCCCCTGGCCACGGCCACGGCGTCCAGATCGGAGGCGGAAAGCCCCTGGCGGGCCATGAGCTGATCGTAGAGCGGGCCCATGAAGCGCAGGTGCTCGCGGCTCGCGAGCTCGGGCACCACGCCGCCGAACAGGGCGTGCACGTCGGCCTGGCTGGCCAGGACGGCGTCGACAAGGACGCCGTCCCGGACCAGGGCGAGACCGGTCTCGTCGCACGAGGACTCTATGCCGAGAACAAGCATGCGGCTGAAGACTCCGGATTGTTATTTCGCGTGACGGGCGTAGATGGCGTTGACCGCCTCCACATCCTTCTTGGAGCCGATGAACAGCGGCGTGCGGGCGTGCAGCTCGGTGGGCTGCTTCTCCAGAATGCGCACGCGTCCGTCGGTGGCGGCGCCGCCGGCCTGCTCGGCCAGCATGGCGAGGGGATTGGCCTCGCACATCATGCGCAGCTTGCCGTTGGGACGGCCGTCGTACTCGGGATACATGTAGATGCCGCCGTAGATCATGGTGCGGTGGAAGTCGGCGACAAGCGAGCCCACGTAGCGGGAGGAGTAGGCGCCGCCCTTGCAGGACGGGGCCTTGTGGAAGTACTCCACGGCCTCGCGCGCGGCCGGGCCCCACTTCTCGCGGTAGCCCTCGTTGCAGGAGTAGATCCAGCCGTGCTCGGGAATGCGCATGTCGGGATGGGAGAGCAGGAACTCGCCGACGCCCGGGTCGAGCGTGAAGCCGTGCACGCCGGCGCCGGTGGTCAGCACCAGCATGGTGGAGGGGCCGTACATGAAGTAGCCGGCGGCCACCTGCTCCATGCCGGGGCGCAGCACCTCGTCCAGGGTCACCTCGCCGGTGCGGCCGGCGGGACGGCGGTAGATGGAGAAGATGGTGCCGATGTTGACGTCCACATCCATGTTGGAGGAGCCGTCCAGCGGATCGAAGATGATGATGTAGTCGCCGCGGGGGAATTCGGGCCCGACGCGGATGAGGTCGGGATTCTCCTCGCTGGACATGGCACAGATGGCGCCGCAGCGCTCCATGCGGTAGATGAGCAGCCTGTTGGCGATATCATCAATTTTCTGCACGGCCTCGCCCTGGACGTTGACAACGCCGGTGCCGCCGAGAATGTCCAGGAGACCGGCCTTGTTGATGCGGCGGGCGATGGATTTGCCGGACACGATGAGGTCGTAGAGCAGTCCGGTGAATCTGCCGGTGGCATGGGGGGAGCGCTTCTCGTGCAGAAGCAGATGTTCGGTAACGGTGATATCGGCCATGACAATGTCCTCTTGCCGCCGCTCTTGTGTCCGGTGGGGAAGGCCGGCGGTGGGGCGGCGGCCGCCCCACCCTTTCTCCAGGAGCCGCCCGCCACACGCGAGGGGGCGGCGTTGCGTGCTTTAGGGCTGCGCCGCGGCCGGAGTTTCGGCCGGAGCGGCCGGGCTTTCCGCGGGCGTCTCGGCAGCGGCCGGAGCGCTTTCGGTAGCGGCGGCAG
>JAUNSE010000606.1 GCA_030539415.1 Desulfovibrionaceae bacterium | reverse complement strand
CCCCGAAGAGCCCCGCAGGCCCGGCGGCGGAAGGCCGGAAGACCCCGGCCTGCCGGCGGCGGACGACCCGCGCAGGGCCGTCCCTGGAACAGGTCCGGCACAGGACGACGGAGAGGAAGACACGCCGGAAGGCGAAGCACTGTCACGGGACATTGACGACAGGCTTGTGGCGTGGATGAACGATCCCGGGCGCAAGCCGCTCGTCCTGGAAGGCCCCCTCGGTGTCGGCAAGAGCTGGCTGCTCAAAAACCTTGCCAGTCGGCAGCAGCAGTTCCACGAAAGTGTCGTCCTCGATTTCGCGGAAAACCTGGAGTACCTGGAGAAACTGTTTCCCCAGGAAGTGGATCCCCGGACGACACCGCTGAAGGTCGTCGAGGGACTGCGCTGGGCCACGGGCGGAAAGCTCCTGCCGGGGCATACGCTCCTGATCTTCGACGAGCCGCAGCTGTGCCCGCGGGCCCTCCTCACCATGACGTATTTCAGCCCGAGGATGGGCTTTCACGTGGCTGCCGCCTGCTCGAGGCCGGCGGCGAGCTTCGATCTCCCGGGCGGGAAGGCGCCGGCTGTCGACGTTCCCGCAACGATGAAGAAGGCGGACATCCTCTACAGCGCGCGCAGGACCGGACGGGCCGCCTTCATGGAGGTCCATCCGCTGTCCTTCTCCGAATACCTCCGCAGCTTAGGGGACGGCCGGCTGGCGGACGCCATGGCCGCGCAGGGCCTCTTCGGGCCCATGCCCGGGGAGATCTTCGGGCCGCTCTCGGAAAAGTTCAGGGAATATCTGTGCACCGGAGGAATGCCGGCCGCCGTGGCCGCCGGCAGACACGCCCGGGCCCTCGCCCGGACCGATCCGTCAGTCTCGATAGCCGATACCCTCTACGACGCCAATTACTGTCAGATTGTGGACTGGATAGCGACCTCCTGGCAGGGCTTCGGCGAGGATGACGGCAAGCTGTTCATGGATGTGTGGCGCGCCGTGCTGACGCAGCTGGAGCAGAGGGACAGAGTGTTCGACCCGGAGGACCACGCGGACTACTGCTGCGGCAGCGCGGAGGCCGTGAGGGCCGCCCTGAACTGGCTGAGCACGCTCGGCACGATCCGTCTGGTCCCGCGCTGCAGCACCATCAGGCCGGGCTGCCTGCCGTTCAGGGTCTATCTCGCGGACACGGGTCCCCTCAACGTGATCCACAAACTGAGTCCCTCCGACGTGGAGAGCGCGCCCGGGCTGTGCGGACTGCGCGGCGGCGTTTTCGCGGAGAACCTGGTGCTGCAGGCGCTGGAGCGGGCGCTGGACAGCACGACCCGCACGGCCGTGAAGTACTGGAGTGCCTTCGGGTATTATGAGGTTCAGTTTCTCATTCCCGTGGGAGACGCCGCCATCCCTGCCGCCATCGAGAAAGGGGACGGCAGCGGCGCCAAAAGCCTCGGCCGGTACCTCAAAAGGCACATGGGCGCCAGGAACATTCCCGGCATTCTCTTCACCGACGGCAACCTGGCGATGGAGGGGCGCGTGCTGCATCTTCCCCTGTTCATGGCCGAGCACGCGGTGCGGCTGGCGGAG
>JAUNSE010000076.1:5807-8076 GCA_030539415.1 Desulfovibrionaceae bacterium | reverse complement strand
GCGAAGGAGGCCATCGCGGCCTTTCCCAAAAACGTCAACGTGGCCGTGGCGGCGGCCGCGGCTTCGGCCGGCATGGACGAGACGACCGTCACCATGACCAGCGACCCGGACCTTGCCGAGAACGTGCACCGCATAGAGGCCCGCGGGCACGGCGTGCGCGCGGTCATGGAATTCGCCTCGAGCCCGGATCCGGAAAATCCGCGCTCGAGCTCGCTGGCGGCCTGGAGCGTGCTGGCCCTGCTGGAGCAGCTGGCCTCGCCTGTGCGCTTCTTCTAGAGCTGGAAAAGCGAAAAGGGGCGGCCTCCCTTCCGGGAAGCCGCCCTTGTGCATGCACAATCTATTTTTTCGCCGGCGCCGCCTGCTTCTGGGGCGGCTCCTGACCGCTTCCGGCCTTCAGCAGCTCGCCGAGATGCGTCTGCACGAGCTCGAACTCCGCGTCCGAGACCTTCGGCATGTCCCTGTACCTGGCGGCCCTGTCCCGGCCCTCGGAGACCAGGGCGAGAGCGGCGGCCGAGCGGCCCATGACGCAGAAGAAGCGCTTCTCGTCCCAGCCGTGGAAGCGCGCCCATTCGGCGGCCTTCGCGGAATAGGCGAAGTCGGGCTTTCCGTTCTTCATGACGGGATGGGGCTTCTCGCCCGAGGCCTTTACCCAGGAGCGGAAGTCGGGCAGGGTGCGGCAGAACTGCAGCAGCTCCTTCTCGGTGAAGTCCGGCTGGCCGTCGTAGACCGTGCCGGCGGCTTTCTGCGTCCTGGCCGCGGGGGCCTGCGCGGGCCTGTCCGGCTGGGCGGCCCCGGCCTGACACGGTGCGGACGAAACAAGGGCCGCGGCGACGAGCGCCGCGGCCGTCCAGTGAAATGCTTTTGTCAGATCAGGCATTGCGTCCCGGGCCTAGTACTTCACCATGCTCAGCTGATTGATGCGCTGCAGGTCGTTGAAGGACTCGACGTAGCGCAGGGTGCCGGTCTTGCCGCGCAGCACCAGCGAGTGGGTGATGGCATGGCGGGAGGTGTAGCGCACGCCGTGCAGGAAGTCGCCGCCGGAGATGCCGGTGGCGGCGAAGAAGCAGTCGTCGGATTTGACCAGGCTGTCCGTGGTGAGGATTTCGCGCAGGTCGAAGCCGGCGGCCTGGATGTTTTCCTTTTCGGGGTAGCTCTGGGGATCCAGGCGGGCCAGGATCTCGCCGCCCATGCCCTTGATGGCGCAGGCCGTGATGACGCCCTCGGGGGTGCCGCCGGTGCCCATCATGATGTCCACGTCGCTGCGCGGATCGGCAGCCATCAGGCCGCCGGCCACGTCGCCGTCGGTGGTCAGCTGGATGCGCGCGCCGGCCATGCGGATCTCCTCGATCAGCTTGGCATGGCGGGGCTTGTCGAGCACGAAGACGACCAGGTCGCGCACGGTCTTGCCGAGGGCCCTGGCCACGCGCTCGAGGTTGACGTCGACGGGAGCGTCGATGTCGACCACGCCCTTGGCCGCGGCGCCGACCACCAGCTTCTGCATGTAGTAGGACTCTTCCAGACTGAACATGGAGCCCTGGGGGGCGATGCCCACAACAGAAATGGCGTTGGGACGGCCGTAGGCCAGAAGATTGGTGCCTTCCACGGGATCCACGGCCACGTCCAGCTTGGGACCGTCGCCCAGGCCGACCTTCTCGCCGCAGTACAGCATGGGGGCCTTGTCCTTGGCGCCCTCGCCGATGACGACAGTGCCGTCAATGTGGAGGCTGCTGAAGCTGTTGCGCATGGCTTCCACAGCCGCGCCGTCGCCAGCCTCCTTGTTGCCGCGTCCAAGCCAGCGCGCGGAGGCCAGAGCGGCGGCCTCGGTAATGCGCACTATATCCATCGCCAGATTTCTTTCCGGTGCTTCAGCCATGTGGAACAACCTCCAGATGAGTAAGGGGAAAATCCAGAATTCAATACGCCGATCAGGGCCTCTGTTCAAGTGTCCGGCCGCAAAAAGCACGGAAAAGCGAAAGGGCCGCCGGGCGGGAAAAAGGCGCCGGGCGCCGGATCAGGGCAGCCTGAAGCGGCTGACCATGGGCACGGACCAGCCCCTGCCGAAGGGGCGGCCGCTGACATAGAGGGGCGTGGGCTCCTGGCGGCGCTTGAACTCCATGTCGAAGACCGTGTCGCGCACCTGGTCCTGGTCCCTGGTGAAGTCGGGCAGCGGGCGGCGGGGCCTGGCCGCGAGCAGGGCGTCAAGCACGGTGTCGAGCTCGCCGTAGGAGAGGGGCGTGCCCTCCCTGTGCCGCGAGAGAAAGTAGCTCGT
>JAUNSE010000076.1:0-5797 GCA_030539415.1 Desulfovibrionaceae bacterium | reverse complement strand
GTTCTCGTTGAGCCATTCGGCCACGGCGTAGACCTGGGTCTTGGTCAGGTCGGCGATGACGCCGAGCGTGCCCACGGTGTCGCCGTAGAGCGTGCAGTAGCCCATGGCGCTCTCGCTCTTGTTGCCGGTGTTGAGCACGAGGTGCTCGCCGCTCGCGGCCATGGACATGAGGAGGCTGCCGCGGATGCGGGAGTTGAGCTTGAAGCGCGCCGGCTTGTCGTCCTCGTAGCCGAAGTCCGCGCCTTTCGGGGCGAGAATCTCCCAGTAGCGCTCGGCAATGCCGTCGATGGGCATGAGCGTCACCCTGACACCCAGGCTTTTGGCCAGCTGGGTCGCGCCGGCCACGGCCTCCTCGCTGGTGAAGCCCGAGGGCATGATGACTGCCGAGACATTCTCCGCGCCCAGGGCGCGCACGGCCACGACCAGCACGAGGGCGGAGTCGATGCCGCCGGACAGGCTGACCAGGGCCCTGCGCAGGCCCAGCTTGCGCACGAAGTCGCGCGTGCCGAGCACCAGGGCGCTGAAGACGTTCTCCTGCCAGACCTTGCCCACGCCGGCCACTGGCGCCGTGCCGGTGGCCATGTCCACCACGAGCACGTCCTCCTCGAAGGCCCTGCCGCGGGCGTAGACCGCGCCGGTGGGATCCAGGGCCAGGCTCTGGCCGCCGAAGATGAGGCCGCCGTTGCCGCCGACGGCGTTGCAGCTCAAGAGATGAATGTGGTGGCGGGCCGCCACATGGGTGAGCATGGCCTCCATGTCGGCGCGCTGGCCGATGACGTAGGGGGTGGCCTTCATGTGGATGATGGCGTCGACGCCCCTGGAGATCAGGTCCAGCAGGGGCACGTAGCCAGTGCCGCGCACGTTCCAGAAGGACTCCATGCTGTCGCTTTCGCACAGGACCAGGCCCAGCCGCCAGCCGGCCAGGTTGATGATGCCGCAGGAGACGCCGCGGTCGAAGAACTGGGCCTCCGGGTCTCTGGAGGCCTCGGGGCGTATCTTGCGCGAGACCACGTCCCAGCGGCCGCGGCTGACAAGCACCGCGGCGTTGCTCAGAAGCTCGGGGTCGTAGACGCTGACCACCGGGGCGCCCACCAGCAGGTCCGGGCCGTTCGCGAAGCGGGCGGCCAGAATGTCCAGGCCCCTGGCGCAGCCGGCCACGAAGTCGTTCATGGACAGGAACTGGCCCGGGGCGACGCCGGACAGGGCGAGCTCGGGGGTGACGCACAAATCCACCTTCCCCGCGCGCAGGACGGCTTCGCTGATGCGCTCTATATTGCCGGCTATGTCGCCGGTCACGGGATTGACTTGAAGCAGGGCCGTTTTCATCGCGTTTTCCAGAAAGAGCGTGCGGGGCGGATCAGGCAAGCGCGGTGGAGGCGGGCGCGAGGGCGGCGTTGGCGCGGCCCTCCTCGGAGTCGAGCCAGTCCTGGGACAGCCCGGCCAGATGGCGCCGGCCCTCCAGCACCTCGACAAAGTCCCGCAGCATGCGCGCGTGGTCGAAGCACATGGGCTCGGGCGGTTTGCGCGGATCGTGCCAGGCGGCGGCGCCGGCATCGTCGGCGGCCCTGAGCATGGCCGGATTGACGGCCCTGGCCACATAGACCGAGGTCAGCGTGTGGCTGCGCGGATCCCTGTCCGGACGTGAGTAGACGCCCAGCAGCCCCTCGAGCTTCACGGTCATGGACGTCTCCTCCATGGCTTCGCGCACGGCCGCGTGCTCGGCGTACTCGCCCTCGTCGATGAAGCCGCCGGGCAGGGCGTAGCCCAGAGGCGTGTTCTTTCGTTCGATGATGACCACGCCCAGATTGTCGTCGTGGATGAGAATGTCGGCAGTGGGCTGGGGATTGGCGTAGACCGGGACATTGCCGCCGCAGGAGGGGCAGATGAGATTCTTCTTCAAGATGGCTCCCAATGGAGGAACTGGCGCGCGTGGCGCGGAGAGTGAAAATTTTCTCAACCAAGTATGCCCGCTTGAGGGCAAAGAGGCAAGGCATATGCCGTCTGTTCCGAAAACTTGTCGGAAGGGGCGCCGGGCCCTGCCATGCGCCGGCGGGCCCTGTCACCGGCAGAGGACGGCAAGGCCCAGGCTCTCCAGGGTGGAGGCGGACACGGCGCCCTCGCGGTGCAGGCGCACGGTGCATCCTCCGCCGTCCTCCGGGACGGAGACGATGGTGGAGGGCAGACCCCCGGCCGGATGCGGGGGCAGGTCGGCCACAAGGCCGATGCGCTCCACGATGAGGGGGTCGAGGGCGGCAATGTCGTCCGCGGCCGCGCGTCCGCTACGGTTGGCCGAGGTCGCGGTCATGGGCCGGCCGAGACCGCGCACGAGGGCGCGGGCGCCGGGATGGGCGCTCACGCGCAGGGCCACGCGGCCCCGAGCGTCCACAAGCGGCGCGGCAAAGGGCGCTGCCGCCGGCAGAAGCAGGGTGAGCGGGCCGGGCCACAGATCGAGCAGGGCGCGGGGCACGTGATCCAGGCGGCAGAAGCGGGCGGCCATGGAAACGTCGGCCGCGATCAGGGGCAGGGGCTTTGTTGCGCTCCGCTCCTTGGCCTGATAGATCGCGGCCACGGCGTCGGCGTTCAGGGCGTCGCAGCCGAGGCCGAAGAGCGTTTCGGTGGGGTAGACAAGGCAGCCCCCCTCCTTCAGCCGGCGGACAAGCAGGTCGAGGCTGTCCGAAACAGTATGTCCGAATAAGGATTTGAGCATGATTGCAAAACCGCTGCGGCTGATCTGTGTCGGGCGCGTGAAGACGCCCTACTGGAAGGAGGCCTGCGAAGTGTACGCCAAAAGGCTGTCGCGCTTCAGGCGCCTTGAGGTCTGCGAGGTGAAGGACGCGGAGGCCGCGCAGGATCAGACCCGGCGCCGCGACATCGAGTCCGCGCGCCTCGTCGAGGCCCTGCAGCCGCAGGACAGGGTGATAGTGCTCGACGAGCGGGGGAAGGACCTGACCTCGGTGCAGCTCGCCGCGAGCCTGGACAAGTGGGACGCCCAGGGACAGGGCCGGACATCCTTCGTGATCGGCGGCCCGTTCGGCTTCACCGACATCGTGCGCGGCAGGGCGTCCTTCCTGTGGCGCCTCTCGGCGCTGACCCTGCCGCACGAGCTGGCCAGGGTGCTGCTCATGGAGCAGCTCTACAGGGCCGAGAGCCTGCGCGCGAACGTTCCATACCACCATTAGCCGATGAGGGGCAATTCCGGCGCCTTGCGTTTTCTTTCAGTGGGTCAATGCCCGCCCGCAAGCCGCGCCTCCCGGCTCAGCGCACCTCGTAGACCCTGGCGAAGACGTTGTCGTAGACCAGCTTGAAATAGGGCGAGAAGCGCGGATCCTGCGGGTCGGCCAGGAGCAGCTGGGCCATGAGGGAGTTGTAGAGCCTGGCGTCCATGGCCAGCTTCTCGCCGGTCACGCGGTTGAAGAAGAAGTTGACGTTGCGCCTGGTGTTGAGAAATTCCTGGCGCTCCTCGCGGCTCGCGCCGCGGTGGCTCTCGAACCATTCCTGCACGTAGTTGCGGCAGGTGAGGCCGGTCTCCTCGAAGACGTTGATGGAGGCCGGCGCGATGGAGGAGGTGGCCCCCTCGAGCTGCACGAGGCCGTTCTCGAGCTGGTAGGCCAGGGCCTGGGTCACGATGGACAGGGCGCCCGCCTCGGCGCTGCGGGTGGCGAAGTTCCAGCTGCCGTAGTGGCTGATCCAGAAGCCCAGGCGCAGCATCTCGTAGCTCACCACCACGAACTGCCGGCCCGCTCCCTTCACGAGCGGCGTGCCCGGCGAGCGCAGTCTGTCCATGAGCGCCTGGGCGCCTTCGGCGTCGAGACCGGCGAAGACATTGCCCGGCACGTTGCCGCATTCCGAGGTGTAGCGGATGAGCTGGCGCGCGAAGCGGGGATTGTCGGTGGCGAAGACGGCCGCGGGCAGGTAGAGCGAGGGCCCGGAGTGCTGGGCGCCGTCGGCTATGGCCGGGCGGCCGCCGAAATGGTGCTCGGCGTAGCCCCAGTCCCACCACTGCCAGACCATGGCGTCCTTCGGGGCCATCTCGCGCAGATGGGACAGGGCCTCGGCGTGGCGGCGGTTGATCATGGGCCCGTTGCTCATGGCCGGCACAAGGTCCGTGAAGGGCACGATGAGGGTCAGGGTCAGCAGCAGGCTAGCGACAATGCCGGCCGCGGGCCTGAAGCGCTCGGCCAGCACGCGGCGGAAGAGCCAGAAGAGCGGCAGGGCGAGGCCCAGGGCGACCACGGGCGCGCCGAACATGACCATGCGCCCGCCAAGACGCGTGCTGAGCAGGCCCAGGGCGGCCAGGGGCAGCAGGAAGAGGGCGCCGGGGCGCAGGTAGAGCAGCACCAGGAAGCCCAGAAGGCCGGCGAGGCTCGCCTCCATCCAGGGATGGAAGTAGGAGAGCATGGCCGAGAGGGGCAGGTCCTGCACCTCGATGATGGACTGGGCCAGGGGCGGGTAGGCCAGGCCGCCTGCGGCCGGAGCCGCGGGAGCGGCCTGCTTCAGATAGGCCGCGACATGGGCTGCCACGGTCTCGAAGATGCCGCCGCGCAGGATGAGCCAGCCCACCACGAGCCAGAGGGCGGCAAGGACGCGCCAGTCGGTGAGAAAGCGCCGCCAGTGCGGCTTTCTGCCCACGACGAGGAGCAGGATGAGGTTCATGGCAAGGCCCGGAGGGCCGGCCAGGGCCGGCAGGGCGTAGGACAGGGCGCCGGCGAGAAGCAGGCTGCGCCGGCCGGAGGGCCCGAGGGCCAGGCAGAGAATCAGCAGCAGGGCCGCGTTGTAGCGGATGAGGTAGGGAAAGACCGAATGCCACTCCTGCGTCCACCAGGAGATGAGGCCGGAGGCGCCCAGCACCACCACCCACTGCCAGCGCAGGGGATTGCCGAGCCTGGGCGGCGCGGCGGGCTCGCCGAAGTGGCGGCGCAGAAAGGCCACGCGCGGCCAGGCCGCGAGCCTGCGCAGCAGGTGCACCGGCGCCAGCATGTAGACCATGACCCAGCACATGGGGGCCAGGGTCATGAAGAGCGGGAAGAAGAGGGTGACCAGATCCGTGTCGTAGAAGCCCAGCAGGGTGCGGGCCAGAAAGCCGGGCGCCAGCGAGGTGATGAGGCCCGCGGCCACGCCGGCCTCGAGGCTGCCCAGGGCCCAGCCCCAGGCGGTGACGATGCCGGCCACGAGGCTCGCCAGCACGGGCGGGAACCAGAAGGCCACGGCGGCGGGGTAGGTGCCCAGGGCCGCGGCCATGACGCGCAGAAGCTCGGACATGGGATGCCCCGCGCCGAAGCTGAAGCCCTCGGCGCCGGCCACCCAGTGATAGGCGTCGTGCGTGGCCAGCAGCCACTCCTCGCCCAGGCGGAATTCGGGATCCTCCCAGCAGGGCCACTCCAGCATGCGCAGGCCGAAGGCCAGGGCAACGGTCACCAGAATCCAGAAGACGCCGCGGCCCACGCTGGGCAGCAGGGGGGATTCGGGCAGGCCGGCCAGGGACCCGGGCAGATGGAGGGCGGGCTTCCTCATGCGGACGCTTCCTCCGCACGAGGCCGCGCGGCCCAGAAGTGGCGCGTGCCGGCCCGGCAGGAATAGGTATGGCTGGCCAGGCGGGCGAAGCCCGGCGCCTTCGCGGCAATTTCCGCATCCGCGGGGATTTCGCTCGCCATGAAGACCACAAGGCCTTCCGGCGCAAGATGGGGCCGCACGAGTTCGAGCACCTTCTCCCAGGGCATGAAGGCCCGGCTGATCACAAGGTCAATATTTTTTCCGGCCAGAAAGACCCTGGCATCGGCGTTGTGCGCGCGCGTCGCGG
>JAUNSE010000605.1 GCA_030539415.1 Desulfovibrionaceae bacterium | reverse complement strand
TCGGCGACGAGCGCGGCGCCAGCGTCCTCTGCGGCGCCAAGGCCCCCGTCGTTGTCGGCGCCCAGCTGGGGTCCCTCCTTGTTCCCTTCGTCACCGTGGAAAACCCCTATGACGAAGTCAAGGAAATCATCGAGAACATTTGGGACTGGTGGATCGAAGAAGGCAAGAACCGCGAGCGTCTGGGCGAACTGATCAAGCGCGCCTCCTTCCAGAAGCTGCTTGAAGTGACCGGCGTCGAGGCCGAGGCTTTCCACGTGAAAGAACCCCGCAACAACCCCTACATCTTCTTCAAGGAAGATGAGGTGCCCGGCGGCTTCCAGCGTGACCTCGCCGATTACCGTTCTCGTCATCAGCGCTAGTTTGAGGGGGAAAAAGCAATGGCTTTCATTTCTTCTGGATACAATCCCGATAAACCCATGGAAGGCCGTATCTCCGATATTGGCCCCCATAAGTACGACACCATGTTCCCGCCTGTCATTGCCAACAACTTTGGCAAGTGGGCCTACCATGAAATTCTCGAGCCCGGCATGCTGATGCACGTGGCCGAGTCCGGCGACAAGGTCTACACCGTCCGCTGCGCCGGCACCCGCACCATGTCCATCACCGCCATCCGCGAAGTCTGCGACATCGCCGACAAGTACTGCGACGGCTTCGTCCGCTGGACCACCCGTAACAACATCGAGTTCATGACCACCTCTCTGGAGACCGCCAAGGCCCTCCGTGACGATCTGAACTCCCGCAAGTTCGCCGGCGGCTCCTACAAGTTCCCCGTTGGCGGCACCGGCGCCGGCATCAGCAACCCCGTGCACACTCAGGGCTGGCTGCACTGCCACACCCCGGCCACGGACTCCACCGGCCCCGTTAAGGTCGTCATGGACGAACTCTTTGAAGAGTTCAGGACCATGCGCCTCCCCGCCCCCCTGCGCATCTCCCTTGCCTGCTGCATCAACATGTGCGGCGCCGTGCACTGCTCCGACATCGGTCTCGTGGGCATCCACCGCAAGCCTCCCATGATCGACCACAAGTGGGCCGACAAGCTCTGCGAAATCCCGCTGGCCGTCGCCGCCTGCCCCATGGCTGCCGTGCGTCCCACCAAGGTCGAATTTGAAGGCAACAAGGTCAACTCCATCGCCATCAAGGAAGACCGCTGCATGTACTGCGGCAACTGCTACACCATGTGCCCCGCTCTGCCCATCGCCGACAAGGAAGGCGACGGTATCGCCATCATGGTTGGCGGCAAGGTTTCCAACCGCATGACCTTCCCCAAGTTCTCCAAGGTCGTGGTTGCCTACATCCCCAACGAGACCCCGCGCTGGCCCACCCTGACCGCCACCGTGCGCAAGATCGTTGACGCGTATGCCACCCATGCCCGCAAGTACGAGCGCCTGGGCGACTGGTGTGAGCGTGTGGGCTGGCAGGACTTCTTCAAGCTGACCGGCTTGACTTTCACGCATCATCTGATTGATGATTTCCGTGATCCCGCCTACTATACGTGGCGTCAGAGCACACAGTTCAAGTTCTAACCGTCTAATAACATCATCGTGGCAGCAGGGTCCCGGCTGC